>CBFDBN010000026.1:0-19112 GCA_965603055.1 uncultured bacterium
CATAATATTGTCAAAGCATTAAACGAATCAGGTAAATTAACTGTTCCAATAATGAAGTGTCAAATTTCCAGCTTCCATTTTGCCATAACTAAAATGATGAATCCAATCCCCGGAGTTTAGCAGGATATGATTGTCAATTTTTTTGTATAATGGTTTATGGGAATGACCAACAATTACATAATCGATTCCATGGTCAAATTGTTCAATGGCGAAATTTAAAAAATCTTGTTCATCATCAAACTCCTTGCCAGCCGTATGTTTTCGACTTCCCATAGACATAAATTTTGCCAGCGGGATCCCGACATCAGGATGAAGCAAGCGATACAAAAAGATGTTGATTGGATTTCTGAAAATTTTTTTTAATATCCGATAGCCAGTATCCTGTTTAGAAATACCATCACCATGAAATAGCAATACTTTCTTTGATTGAATTTCAGTTGTGAAAATTTCTGGATGCACCATGATTTGTACCTGCTTTGCGAAAAAATTGCGTATCCAGCTATCGTGATTTCCTGGCAGAAAATGAACTGGTATATTATTTTCGATTAGTTTGTGAATGCGAAACAGTAACTGAAAATATTGATTGGGAACGACATGCCGGTACTCAAACCAGAAATCAAACAGATCACCAACGATATAGAGGTGATTTCCCGGTTGATTAATGTAATTCAAGAAAGTTGTAAGCCGGTTTAATTTTTCTTTTTCCTCGGCTTCGATACCAGCTCCGAAATGAATATCTGAAATAAAGAACGCTTTTTCCATGCCCAAAGATACAAAAACAAGACTTAGTTTGCAATAGAAATATAACAAATTATAAAAAAACATTGACAATATCAAAAAAAATTATTATTTTTTAGAAAAGAAAAATAAATATCATCATCTAACTGGCTTATAATTTTTACTATAGTTTCGAGTGAGTTAAAATTTTGAATGATTAAAGTTAAAGTATACAATAATGAGATAATTTAAATATACTCTAATTGTTTATTTGCATTGTTGTTATATACGCTTGTCTTCGAATTGAGGATTAGCTCACTTTAGTCACTTGAAACTCGAAACTATCTGTTGTTCGAAACTCCATTCAAGTGGAGTTTTTATTTTCTGTTTATGGACAGGGTAATACAACGCGCTTACGCGAAAATCAATATTGGGTTGAACGTCATCTCCAAACGGGATGACGGGTATCATAATATTGAAACAGTATTTCAACAGATCGATCTTTTTGATCAAATCGTATTAACAAGAATACCTGAATCGAAAATCATTATTCGCAGCGATGATAAAAGGATTCCAACCAATCGTAACAATCTCTGCTACAAGGCAGTAGAACTTTTTCAGGAGGTAACTGGAATCAAACAGGGGGTAGAAATTGAAATACATAAACGAATACCAATTGGTGCGGGACTTGGGGGAGGAAGCAGCAATGCGGCTGCAACACTGGCGGGTTTAACGCAGCTTTTGCAGTTTCATATTACTTCGGAGAAATTGCAAGAAATTGCGTTAAGATTGGGGGCAGACGTTCCATTTTTTTTATATGGCGGTACTGCATTAGCGTCTGGTGTTGGCGAAAAAATAACATCATTGGTTTTGCCTTTTAAATTTTATTGTGTGCTAATATATCCAAATATTGAAATTTCTACAACATGGGTGTATAAAAACTTAACTTTTGTCTTGACAAAGACAAAAAAATGTATTAAATTATCAAATATTTTTTCTCAACAGGTAGTAATGGGGGACTTAAAGAATATGATAACTAACGATCTTGAGGAGGTGGTTTTTGAACAATATCCATTACTAAACCAGATTAAACAGCTACTCTACAGTAAGGGAGCTTTTTTCGCCAGTATGTCGGGTAGTGGTTCAACGATCTATGGTCTGTTCAAGAATTTTTTCGAAGCGGTGGTAGTGATGAGGTCTATTCCCAAGCCCTGCCAAATTATTCTTGCAAAACCAATGATAACAAAAAATCAATACTTAAAGTAAGGAGGAATTGTAGGGAACGTTAGATAAAGGGGAGTTTCATCCATTTTCTGTTATCTAGGCTGTTACAGGAATTGCAATTAGGGGTAATATAATCGATTAGACTTCAAGATTGACATCAAAGGCCTATGCAACTTTACTCTAACAATTTTAATCGAAAAATTCTATCACAGGAGAGAGGAATGGAAGTAACAGAAATTACCGTTACCCTACGCAATGAGGAAAAATTAAAAGCTTTTGTGAATGTGACTTTTGACAATCAATTTGTCGTCCGAGGAATGAAGGTCATAAAAGCAGCGAACGGTTACTTTGTAAGTATGCCCAGTCGGAAAATGCCGGATGGCTCATTTAGAGATATTGCCCATCCAATCAACAACGAATTTCGGAAACATCTCGAAGATGTTATTCTGGAGGAATATCATAGAAAGTTAGCAGCAGGAGAATTTGAGGAACCAATAAACCAAGAATCTTATTAGGAGTATTAAAAGAGTTTAACCACGATATGCTTGGGGCGTAGCCAAGAGGCAAGGCACGGGGTTTTGGTCCCCGCATCGGGGGTTCGAGTCCTCCCGCCCCAGCTATCTTATTATCACGTCAATCAATCGTTATTCATCATCTCGAATGACGAAACTCATCTTCGGAGCGATAAAAACATTCTAAGCCGGAAATCGGCTGTGATTTGCGTTTACGACAACTAAGATCGAACCTTGCTCCCCTGGTTTTTCGTCATTTTGATATCAAGGGTTCTGATTTCATGAATAATGCTTTGAAAGTTTTTGCTGGTAATGCCGGGGAAAAATTAGCAAAAAAAATCGTTGAATATCTTGGTATTCCATTGGGGGATTCGAGTATCATTTATTTTAGTGACGGGGAAATCTGGGCAAAATACAATGAAAATATTAGAGGCTGTGATGTCTTCATCATCCAGTCAACCTATGCGCCTTCCAACAATTTGATGGAATTATTAATTATGATCGATGCTGCGCGCCGATCATCAGCCCGACGAATAACGGCTGTAATTCCCTATTTTGGATATGCGCGCCAGGATCGAAAGGATCAACCGCGGGTTGCGATCACAGCAAAATTGGTCGCCAACCTGATAACGACCGCCGGCGCCGATCGAGTGTTGACTATGGATTTGCATGCGTCACAAATCCAGGGTTTTTTTGATATACCCCTGGATCATTTATATTCTGCTCCGATCCTGGTCGATTATTTTCAGAAGCGAGGCATTGACGATTTTGTTGTTGTTTCACCTGATATCGGCGGTGTAAAAATTGCCCGGGCTTATGCAAAACGGTTGCATGTCCCATTGGCAATTGCTGATAAAAGACGCCCCCAGCCAAATGAGGCTGAGGTATTGAATATTATTGGATCAGTTAAGAATAAAAATATCCTGATTATAGATGATATCGTTGATACTGCAGGAACAATGATTCAAGCTGCTGAAGCAGCTATACAGGAAGGCGCCAGTGGAGCTTATGCTGGTTGTACACATCCTATTCTTTCGGGGAATGCAATCGGGAAATTGAAAAAATCAAAATTTTCTGAAATTGTCGTTACAGATACCGTTCCCCTGGCAAAAGATAAGAAGATAGATAAAATAAAAGTTTTATCCGTTGCAAATCTATTTGGCAGTGCAATAAAAAGAATTTATAATGAAGAGTCGATTAGCATTTTATTTGATTAATAATTTCGAGTTAATGGAGTGAAATAATGTCTGAAAGTTTATTAAAAGCTGAAACCAGAGATGTTACGGGCAAAGAATTTGCCAAAAAATTTCGGAAGCAGGGAAAAATCCCTGGTGTATTCTATGCCCATGATGAAAAATCGATACCGATTATTCTAGATGAGCGGGAAACGATGAAGGTGTTGACCACTGAAACTGGATTGATAGAATTTCAAATTGGAAGAAAGCGAAAACGAAAAGCAATTATTAAAGAAATACAAACAGATCCAGTCGCACAAACATTGCTTCATATTGACGTTATGGGCGTTCATTTAAAGGAAAAAATTGAGGTGGAGGTGCCTATACACTTTGTCGGCGAAGCAGTGGGAGTCAAAGAACAGGGCGGAATTTTATATCAGCATCTCCGATCTGTTGAAGTATCATGTTTACCTTTAGATATACCAGAATATTTCGAAATCGATGTTTCTGACTTGAATATCAATGATACATTGAGTTTGGAATCGCTTTCCATTGAGAATGCAGAAATAATTGGCGATCTTGAACAGCCACTAGTCAGTGTCATGCCGCCAACCGTTATTAAAGAGCCTGTAGTAGAAGAAGAAGTAGAGGCAGAAGAAGCCGCCGAAGATGAAGCCGAAGAAAAAGAAACTGGCGAAGAATCTGCTGAAAAAAGCTAATATAATTATATTTTATGGGTAAGGATTTCCTAACCTATTATTACAACAGATGAATTCAACATTTTTAATCGTTGGATTGGGTAATCCTGGAAAAAAATATCAAAAAACCAGGCATAATGTTGGTTTTATGGTGATTGATTTCCTTGCCGCCAGGTTTAAGAAATCATTTAAAAGATTTCAGGACATTGCATGGGCTAGTTGTTTTGCCGACAATAAAAAACAAGTAATATTGCTGAAGCCAGCAACATTTATGAATTTAAGCGGTATAGCGGTCGCTGGCGGGATTGGCAAATATGATATTGCCCTATCAAATTTGTTGATTATTTGTGATGATATCAATTTATCTTTTGGAACAATCAGGATTCGTTCAAAAGGAAGCGACGGGGGACAAAAAGGATTGCGATCAATCATTCAGGAACTGGGAACGCAAGATTTCCCTCGTCTCAGAATTGGTGTCGGGGATCATTTTGATGACGCGGTTGAGTATGTTTTATCATCCTTCAATTCAGCAGAACGAAAAGATCTACCCTCAATTGTTCAAACGGCAGGGGATGCCGCATTGTCCTTTATCCATAATGGGATTGAATTAACGATGAGTCGATTTAATAGAAGCTATCTTGAAACATAACGAGGAGGAGATGTCGTGCGGAGTGAGTTGGTTTGGTTGGGTACGGTGACCGGTATTTTAGCATTGGTTTACGCATTTATTAAATCAAGATGGGTAAATAAACAGGATCCGGGGAACGAGAAGATGAAAGCCATTGGGCTGGCAGTTCGTGAAGGAGCGATGGCTTTCTTAGCGCGTGAATATAAAGTTCTGGCTATTTTCGTTATTGCGGTAGCTGTTTTGCTTGCCATCGGGTATGCCTCACAGGGAACAAGTTTAGTCGCATTGTCGTTCATAGTGGGAGCGCTTTGCAGCGGTTTAGCCGGTTTCTTTGGAATGCGTGTAGCAACCGCGGCAAATAACCGGACTACACAGGCAGCTCGAACAAGCTTGAACGCTGCATTAAATGTGGCGTTTAATGGCGGTTCTGTAATGGGGATGAGTGTTGTAGGGCTGGGAATTATTGGGATTACTGTCCTGTTTTACGTTTATAACATTACAGAGGATGGCAACCTGTCAAGAGTGATGACCATACTTTCCGGCTTTGCAATGGGTGCATCCTCGATTGCGCTGTTTGCGCGTGTCGGTGGAGGAATTTACACGAAAGCTGCTGATGTGGGAGCTGACCTGGTTGGAAAAGTTGAAGCCGGGATCCCGGAAGATGATCCTCGAAATCCAGCTACCATTGCAGATAACGTGGGAGACAATGTCGGTGATGTCGCTGGAATGGGTGCTGACCTGTTTGAATCTTATGTAGGCTCGATAATTGGCGCAATGGTTTTAGCAGCCGCTGTTGGACATGGCAACTTTGTGATTTTGCCATTACTTTTAGCCGGATTGGGTATCATTGTTTCAATCATCGGAACTTTTTTTGTTAAAACCAGAGAAGGTGGAAATCCACAAACTGCGCTAAATGTTGGCACCGGGATTGCTGGCGTTCTAATGCTGTTTTTCAGCTATTTCATTGTTCGGTTTTTTGTTCCTGAAGCCGTTCAATGGAAAGCCGGGGAAAATTTACTGGTTGGTGCAATAGATGTTTATTGGGCGATTATCGCTGGCTTGATTGCCGGGGTTGTGATTGGATTAGTAACGGAATATTATACATCTGAATCCCGCAAACCATCGCGACAGATTGCCAAAGCCAGCGAAACAGGAGCCGCAACCAATATTATTGCCGGACTGGCAAACGGAATGTATTCAACAGCGATACCAGTTGTGACCATTGCGATAGCCATTATCGTTTCCTATTATTTCGCAGGCTTATATGGAATTGCAATTGCTGCCCTTGGTATGCTTTCCATCACCGGCATCCAGTTGGCAATTGATGCTTATGGACCGATTGCAGATAATGCTGGTGGTTGTGCCGAGATGGCTGAACTTCCATCCGAGGTGCGAAGCAGAACTGACAAATTGGATGCAGTTGGCAATACAACTGCTGCGATCGGCAAAGGATTTGCTATTGGCTCCGCAGCTTTAACGGCGCTGGCTCTTTTTGCAGCTTATCGCGAAACTGCTGCGAACGCGATTGGGACAAAGTTGATATTGGATATCAATAATCCGGAGATAATGGCCGGTTTGTTGATCGGAGGGGCCTTGCCCTTTGTCTTTTCGTCATTTGCGCTCCGGGCAGTTGGCAGTGCAGCTTTTGATATGATTGCTGAAGTTCGTCGCCAGTTCAAAGAAATCCCTGGTCTGTTAGAAGGCAAAGCCAAAGCTGATTACGCGCGATGTGTGGATATTGCAACAGCAGCAGCCATCAAACGGATGATCGCGCCGGGACTTCTGGCTGTGCTGACACCGGTATTCTTTGGCTTAATTCTACGAAATCCGCAGATGTTAGGCGGTGTATTGGCGGGAACGACTGTCTCAGGAGTATTATTAGCGATTTTTATGGCAAACTCTGGCGGGTCGTGGGATAATGCAAAAAAATACATTGAGAGCGGCGCTTTAGGTGGGAAGGGCTCTGCGCCACACAAAGCAGCAGTCGTCGGTGACACGGTTGGTGATCCATTTAAAGATACGGCCGGACCTTCGCTTAATATTTTGATAAAATTAATGAGTGTAATTTCATTGGTCATTGCACCTTTATTTTAAATAAAAAGAATGCTAATTAGTCAGGAGGTAAAAAATTTGAAAACTTATCAAACTATAGTTGTCATCGATTCTCTTTTAAAAAGTGAGGAAATTGATGCGATTATTGAAAAAATATTGAGAATCATTAATAACAATGGTGGGAAAGTTATAAATGTCGATCGATGGGAAAAGAAACGATTAGCTTATGTGATAAAAAAACGACAATATGGATACTATGTCGAAATCAACTTTGAAGCGTCGGGTGATCTGGTTAAAATACTGGAAAGAGACTATCGTTTGGATGAGAATATTTTACGTTATTTGACCATCACTCTTGGCAAAAAAGCGCTTGCCTATATGGAAAAGCAAAAACCACCGGAACCAGAACCGTCTGTTGAAGATGAAATACCCGATCTGAAAGAAGACGACCTGGAACAAAAGGAAGAAGTTGAACTTGCTTCTATTGATGAAAATGAACAATCATCTTCATGAGAGACATGTTCAGACGAAAAACTGTTGAATCTGAAGGATATGTTCTTTGATCAATAAAGATGATTATGATGACGTGATAAATGTGTAATAAATGATTTTCAGGGAGGTTGGTATTATGTCAAATCTGAAGATGCCTGATATCAACAATGTGTTAATTGCCGGAAATTTAACGTGTGATCCTTCATTTAGAAAAACAACCAATGGTACACCGGTTACTAATTTTTTTGTCGCTTCGAATCGAAAATTTAAAGATAATAATGGACAATGGCGAGAAAACGTCTGTTATGTTGGAATCGTTGCCTGGTACAAATTGGCAGAAAGCTGTTATGAAAACCTAAAAAGAGGCAGCGCTGTGATCGTCGATGGCGAACTCCAGAGTCGAAGCTGGCGTAACGAAGATGGGACAAATCGAAACGTTGTTGAAATAAAGGCAAGAAGAATTCAGTTTTTAAATCGTAAAGAATTTTTAAGGGATGAAAACGATCTCGAAGATGATGTAGATGAAAAAAAGTATGAATTTGAACACAACTCGTCTGATGACGAGGAAGAATCATTATCAACTAATGAATCGCAGGTAGATACTGGGCAAGAAGATCGCAAAAATAATACTACTGATTATGAATTTGGATATAAAGATTTTAACCTGTAATTTCAATGAATTTATTTAAGAAGGAGATAACATAAATTATGTTAAAGAAAAAAAGAATTTGTCGTTTTTGTGAGGAAAGCGCAAACTTTATTGATTTTCGGGATGCAAAGAAATTGATGCGTTTTACAACTGAGCAAGGGAAAATTATTCCGCGTAGAACTTCAGGAACCTGTGCTAAACATCAAAGAATGTTGGTCAAGGCGATCAAAAGAGCCAGGCACTTGGCTTTAATTCCATACATTGCAGAAATGAATAGATAACGATTTGTCATATCATGAGGTGAACTGGTAATGAAAGTAATTCTAAGAAAAGAGTTTGAATCGTTAGGTAAAGTCGGCGAAATTGCCGAAGTAAAAGCCGGATACGCACGAAATTACCTGATTCCACAAGGGATCGCACTTAAGGCAGACAAGAAGAACATAAAGCTTTTGGAAACAGAACAGCAGCGAATTGAGGTGAAACTCAGCAAAGATCAAAAGATCGCTGAAAAATTAGCTGAAAAATTGAGCACTGTCTCCTGTACCGCGGCTGTTACAGTTGGTGAAGAAGATAGAGTATTTGGTTCAGTTACAACCCAGGATATATCTGATCTGCTGAAAGACAAAGGATTTGATATTGATCGTAAAAAAATATTGTTAGTCGAATCCATTAAGGCGCTCGGAATTTATGACGTCGCCATAAAATTACATAGTGAAGTCGAAGCCAAAATTAAACTCTGGGTGGTAAAAGAATAGTCCCGGTGGGAAAAGGGGAGAGGAGAGTAACTTTCACCAATTATGTACCTAATAAAAGGAGAAGAATTACTCGAACGAAAGATCGTTGCTTGATGAATAATATGATTTTTAATGAAAAAGTCTTTTCCAGGATAGCTTATCAATGAACTTATTCTGGCTTTTAATTTTAGCACATTTCATCGCTGATTTTCCTCTTCAGTCAGATAAGATTTTTGCATTAAAATCGCAATATAGATGGGGGCTGTTACCGCATATTTTCATATCTTTTATGACCAATCTCGTTGTTGCCTTCCCTTATATTGGTTTTAAGAATTTTTGGTTAGCTATCCTCTTTTTAGCAATTATTCATTTTTTGTTAGACTGGATGAAGATTGTTTTAATCCAAAAATGGCTTAACGATTCGTTGTTCACCTTTTTATTGGATCAAGTACTTCACGTTCTTTCTATCTGGATTTGTTGTTTTTATTTATTTAATATCCCCTCTCCTGAAATTGACAATAATTTTATTTTAGCCTATTACTTAAATAAAAAAATTATTCTCGCCCTAACCGGCCTGGTATTTTCAATATTTGGCGGCGGTGTGTTAATTCATTATATTCGAAAAGTGGTTCATCAAATTAAGACTAATGAACCAGGAGACCAGGTATTATTCCCTAATGCTAATAAAAGACGCATTGGATATTTAGAACGTTTTTTCTCAACATCTGCAACAATATTGGGAGGATGGTTTTTCATACTCATTCCTATTGCCTTTTTACCTCGCCTTGTTTTTGTGGGAAAAGTAGAGGGACGAGAATCACTCTTGATTAATTTAGTTGCTGGATTATCGATTTCAATGGGGATTGGTTTAGTTATCCGCCTATTGTGGTAATAATTTTATATTGGCATACTTTAGGTGGTGAGAAGAACTTATAAAAAAATCGCCGCGAATCTCCGTTAATTCCGTTGCTCCTTGTAAGGATTTTTCATTGAATTTCACATAAACTTTGAAATTCCGATACAGTGACAAATTTAGGAATAGCAGGTAACTGAATAATCTTAATACCGTTTTGTATTGAATCAATAATTTAATTCTCCAAAATTTTTGATGAGTTTAAAAAAAGTGTTGACTTTGTTATCAAATTATGCTAAATTTTCTTGTTAATTTTGTTTCTGTTATGAGTGATAAGTATGCAAAACATTAAAGTGGGAGGAAAATATAAAACACTTATTTGGGCGAGGAAAAATAGATAGCTCAAAGATGATATATTATGTTCCGTTATTTTTTTTGAAACAGTATCTTTGAGCTTATGTCAGGAGGGAGCAAATCGTTTTTTTTATACATGGACCGAATTGGTCTTCGGATTCGACTTGACAAACCTTTGAGAATGTTCCGAACCTTCAGAGGGATTAAAATCCGAAATCCACTTCGTTTTAAGTGTATATTTTGATTGGTGAACAAATTTGTTAATTACTATTGATCGGTAAAATATTAACCAGGTAAATTGTGAGGGGAGGTTTTTTGTTATGGAAACTGTCTATCCGGAATGTCTGAAATGTTCGAGTGGAGTTCTTATTCCTTTATCAGATTATGGTCGTGAGGGATCTTCAATTATGTATAAAGCATGGGTTTGCACCAATCCCGAATGTGGATTTAATATTCGCATTGATAATGGTGAATTAAGTATTGGTAAGGTAATCAGTCAATCTTATAAATAATAATTTTTTCCTCGCTCAAATTAATTTTTAACGGTAAAGCCATAGGACAAATTGGCAATTTGTCCTACAATAGAAGAGGGTAAAGGGAATAACGATTCCTGATACCCTTTTTTCACTTTTACTGTATTCAAAAAAAAAGAAGCAAAATAGCGCATGGACTTTAATATTTTTAAGAACTTAACAACCCGGCTTATCGTATTGTTTATGGCTATCCTTGTTTGGTTTTTGGTTAAAACAGAAGATAATTATAGATATTCTTTTAATATACCCATACGAGTTACAAATCTTGGACCAAACCGGGTTATCAATAATGATATCCCGAACCGGATTAAGATTACATCCTGGGGCAAAGGTAGAGAATTATTATCATTAATGCTCAGAAAAGATATTTTTTATAACTTAGATGTATCAAAGGTACAAAATTCAGCCAAATTTGCACTGGAAAAAAATAAGATCAAACTCATGCACGAAAGTAATATCGAAGTGCTAAACATTGTTGATCCAGAAACTATCGAAGTGAAAATTACCGATCTGATAACGAAAAAAATTCCTATCATATCGGAAGCCGAAATTCAAACGCTGCCGGGATATACGGTTGTAGATGAAATTGTGTTAAAGCCTGACTCAGTTGAGATCATTGGCCCAGAACCTATCATTGCAAAAATCCCAGCAATACGCACCCAAAATAAAATTTTCAGAAATATTAAACGTAATCTCGAAAGAAAGATTCGACTTGCAGATCCAGGGAAAAAACATGTGAAACTTTTAGCTAATGAAGTTAATTTAATTGTTGACATTCAAAAATTAATGGAAAAACCTTTATTCGAAGTGCTGGTGAAAGTTATCAACCAATCTCCAAATTTAAAAGTTACCGTAATTCCATCAACATTGTCACTGGTGCTGGAAGGCGGAACTGATCTGTTGTTGAATGTAACCAAACAGGATGTAGAAGCCTACATTGATTATCAAAAAGTCCATGCTTCCAAAAATAAAAACCATTTAGCCTATATTGAAACGCCTAAGGGGATTCGCTATAGGGACGTTAAACCCAAGCGTTTTAAAGTTGTGGTGGAAAAGATTAAGTAAACAAATTAGTTGAAATAAACCATGAATATTTTAGGGATAGAAACTTCATGTGATGAGACTGCGGCTGCGATTTATAGCTCACCTGGATTGCTATCGAACGTAATTGCATCTCAAGCCATCCATCAACAATACGGTGGTGTTGTGCCTGAGTTAGCCTCTCGTGAACATATTCGGTTAATATTGCCAATTATTAAAAAATCATTAGCAGATGCAAACCTGGCATTAAATCAATTAGATGGAATCGCTGTAACGTTTGGTCCAGGATTGGTTGGTTCAATTTTAGTTGGGCTCAATACTGCCAAAGCAATGGCTTACGCATTAAAGATACCCTGGGTTGGTATTAATCATATCGAAGGTCATATATTTTCAATAAACTTAAATCACCCAACCCTGGAGCTGCCTTTTATTTCATTGGTTGTTTCAGGAGGGCATACCCAATTAGTTTTTGTGAAACAAATTGGACAATATCAAATCCTGGGAAAGACTTTAGATGATGCTGCTGGAGAAGCTTTTGATAAGGTTGCGAAAATGCTTGACCTCGGCTACCCTGGTGGTCCCATTATCGATAAATTAGCAACCAGAGGTGACGAAAACCATGTCCAATTTCCACGTTCTTTCCTGAAAAAAAATGAATATAATTTTAGCTTTAGCGGATTGAAAACAGCAGTACTATACTATTTAAAACAATTACCTGGGCAAGAAAGACTAAGGCATATCGCCGATATTGCGGCAAGTTTTCAAGCGGCATTGGTAGAAGTATTAGTCGAGAAAACGATTGCTGCTGCGAATGATAGAGGGATAAAGGAAATTGTTCTGGCCGGGGGAGTCGCTCGAAATAGTTATCTGAGAAATATGTTTCAACAAAGAGCAAAAACAGAGAGCCTTAGGATATATATTCCAGAACCGATTCTGTGTACCGATAATGCTGCTATGATTGCCTGGCTTGGCTATCAAAAACTTCAGATGGGGATAAAATCAGATTATAATTTAGCGCCAATACCCGGGCTGAAGTTATAAATCGTTATGAAATGGATTCTACAAGTTCTTCTTCACTGGATTCGGGAAACTCATTTTTAATTGCTTTAAGTAATTTTTGAGTACTGGCAAGGGCATCAAGCAGTTGGTCTTCCTCTTCTTCATTATTTTTATTTCTTTTCTCCCAGGCATTTTTCAGGTTTTCATAAATCAATGTCGTCTTTTTTATCAATAAATAACCCATCTCTTTTCGGCTTGGTTTACGACTCTTTAACATGACCCGCGGACCCATGAAATACCCCACCTCTTCCAGACTGCTTATTTGATCCTCAAGCAGTTCATTTTCATCATTATCAAATACTTCAAACCGATCATCGCCTCTCAGCATATATGAAAAACTTTCAAATCCCACTCTATCCACCTTCCCCAATAGACTAAGTTTTAGCCAGATTTTTTTTATTGAAACAACAAAATCTGTTTCATTTTGTAACAGTTGTACAGCCAGATCCGTAATCTGAGAATCCATGCTTGCTATTTCTCCTCACAAAGTGACAACCAAGATCATATTCTAAATAGATTACTATGGCACGAGATAATCATCAGTAAAATCAATATAATAATTTTATTTAAATTTTCAAATCTTTTTTTACACTTTTTTAATAGTGTCGTTTAACCTTTATTATCTATTTACAAAATTGTTATTTTCAAATATACTGTTTACTAAAAAAGAGTATGATACTTATATTTTTGCAAATATTGTTCCAAAATTGTTATCCAGGAAATTAAATTTAAGGAGACATTAATTTTAGAAGAATATTCTAATACTGAAACAAGAAATTTCATAATGAACTAAAAATCACTTGATTTTTAATCAAAATATATTAATTTAATCATTGTTAACAAATTTTATTTACATCTACTCGTTTTTAAGATAATATTAACTTTCGGATTAGCTTGAAAGCATGAGAAAAAACACTGCTCTATTTTTTTTCATATTATTTCTGTTTTTTAATTTTATTTCCACTGCTATACCGCAGCAGTTAGAAGAAACCAGTCTATTATTGACAAATTCTCCCGATAGTCTAAAGTTAGCGTTAAAAACGCTTTCATTTGATAACACCCCTGATTTTGCTAATCATACAAAAGTTGTAACTGCTACATACAAAAATGAATATTTCACCCCTCAGCAGGTGCGTCATGATCGTTTGACTTTAGCCGGCTTAATGTTGATTTCATTGAATTATGCCGCTTACCAGCCTTTTAAGGATGCCTGGTGGCAGGAAGAAAGAACGCACTTTCATTTTTACCGGGGATGGAGAAGGAATAAAGGTCATTGGGATTTTGGCTGGAATGATACGCTTTTTGGTCACATCGATAAATTGGGACATTTTTATTCGGCTAAACTGCTTTCCGAGCATATCTATTCCATCAGCCGGTGGATAGGTTTTGATGAGCATTCAAGTAAATGGATTGGTCCAATCTTGGGTTCGCTGCTCATGCTGGAGATTGAAATCTACGATGGTTTTTTCAAGGATTGGGGATTTAGCCTGGCTGATTTTACTGCCAATGAGCTTGGCGCTTTTTCACCGCTTATCAAAGAAAAAATCCCCTTTTCCAAAAATTTTCAATTGAAGCTCAGTTATCACGATTCAAACCAGGATAATCGAGAAGATACATTTATAAAAGATTACGCCGGAATGACTTTCTGGCTTTCATACAATGTACAATCTCTTTTGCCAGCTTCAGTTAAAAAATATTACCCCGGTTGGTTAAACCTGGCATTGGGCTACAGTGTATCCAAACCGACACGGGGCAAAGTTGAGCTCTACCTGGCTCCAGATATTAATTGGAGGAAAGTTCCCTGGGGACGTTCACCATCGGCAATCTTTATTAAGAAGATGCTAAATAATTTTCATTTTCCATGTTTCAGTTTAAAATTGATGCCGGACAAAAGATTTTACCCGATCTATTTTTAAACAATAATAACATTCAAACTAATAACTTTTTGAGGAGGAACGACTACATGAAACTTAAAGCAAAAAGTATCACCTTTTTCCTGCTAATCTTGTTTTTATTTATGGCTCAAAGTTATGCTGGAGAAAACATCAATCCAGCAGAGGGCTATCACAATTATGCTTCTTTAACAAAAGCACTTAAAGATTTAGCCAGCAAAAACAAGAACATAACCAACCTGTCTTCAATCGGTAAGAGTCACAATGGCAAGGACATCTGGATGCTGCGAATTTCCGGTGAGAAAGGCAGCGAGCCAGATGTGAAGCAGGCGTTGTTGATTTGTGGAAATATTGAAGGGGATCATTTAATTGGCAATGATGTCGCGATTGAGATTGCTGAGTACCTTATTAATGGCTATGGCAAGGATGATGAGGTGACCCGGGTTCTCGATACGCGGACTTTTTACATTGTTCCTCGACTTAACCCTGATGGGGCTGAATTATTTTTTGATAAGACTCTTGTTGAACACCCGGGAAATTTGAGACCCCGGGATGATGATTATGATTGGCTAACCGATGAAGACGGTCCCGAAGACCTGAATGGGGACGGCATGATCACCTTAATGCGGGTAAAAGACAAAAAAGGGGACTGGTACATTGACAGCAAAGATCCGCGCCTGATGCATAAAAAGAAGCAGGACACTTCGCTGGACAGTCTATACCAGCTTTATCCCGAAGGAAACGATAACGACGGGGATGAGAGGTACAATGAGGATGGAATCGGCGGTTACAACATAAATCGAAATTTTCCTCATAATTTTGGAAATTCAATTATAGGATACAATTTTTACCCGGCTTCAGAACATGAAACCAGGGCGATAATTGATTTCATGAATCGATATGTTCCAGAATTAAAAACTCAACCGCACAAAAATATCTGTGGAATTTTGCTTTTTTCCAAATATGATAACCTGGCCGGAACACCAGGAATCGAGTGCGGTAAACCTTCTTTTCCCCAGGCTGCACCTGGTGAAGCTCAGCCAGCCGGTCGAATGACTTTTCAATTTGGACGGCGCAGATCAGCACAGCAAGCGCCCAAACAGAAGCCGCGGGATCCACAGCCCCAAAAAACCGATGATAATGATCTGTCGCTATTTAAAAAAGTAAGCGAGGAGTATAAAAAAATTACCGGGATTAAAAGCGCAATTTCAGAGAAGCCAGTCGGCTCGATGCTGGAATGGGGGTACTTTCAATATGGCGTTCCGACTTTTTCTGCCAACCTCTGGTCAGTGAGAGAAGAAAAAGCAGATACATCAAAAAAAGTCGAAGATAAGGGGACGGATAAGCCAAAACAAACACCTGACCAGTATAAGGATCGACAGGCTTTGATGCGACCAAGATTTGCCGGCAGAATGGGTAGTCGTGGTGGAGATCAAAAAAAAGCTGCCAGCAGCACAGATCAGAAGTGGCTGAATTGGATTGATAAACATAACGAAAGTAATGGATTTATAAAATGGGAAAAATTTCAACATAAGCAACTGGGGGAAGTTGAAATCGGTGGCTTTCAGCCATATTTGCGCACCAATCCTCAAGCCGATCAAATCAAATCGCTCGGTGAAAGTCATGCTAAATTTGCGCTTCACCTGGCGGAACAATTCGCTGAGATTACAATGGATGAGCCAGAGATAGAGAAGTTATCTTCCAATCTTTTTCGATTAAAGCTAAAAATTCACAACAAGGGTAAATTGCCCTACGCAACAGCTATGGGGCAAAGGAGCCGAAATATTACCCCAATTTTACTCCAATTGAAATTTCAAGACAATGAAAACATGAAATTGTTCGGCGGATCCAAGCGTTACGATTTGCGTAACCTGGATGCTGGCGCTGAGCAAGAATACAAATGGATTATTATCTCTCCCCCGGGAAAGAAAATCGACATTTCGCTCTGGGCAAGAAATGGAGGCGGCAAGTTTTTGAAGCAGGTTACATTGAGATAGTATTATTAATCATAGTTTTAAGCTTCAAGTGACTAAAATGATCTAAAATAAAGGGAAGAAATAATAATGGAGCAATGGAGTCACCAGTTATTCCAATATTCCCGTATTCCATTATTCCATAATCACTTTTCTTGAAGAACAACTGTGTTTCAATTTGTTCTTTAAATGAAAAAGATTTTAACTTCATGATTTTCATAAACGGAGGATTTTCAAACATGAATTTTAAACGAAAAAAAATTCTTTCAGCAATTGTCACGCTCTTGATGGCTATTTTATTCGGCTCGTTAATTCTATCAGCACAAAACTACCTGCCTCGCAAATGGAACACCAGGAAGGTGAATCTGCAGTTTAATCGCTATTACGATTGGAACGAAATGGAACAGGCGCTTCGCACCCTGGAAAAAGCGTATCCCAAATTTTTAAAGCTCCGCACCATCGGGAAAAGTTACCAGGGTAGGGAAATGTGGTATATGACCATCAACAATCCTGAAACCGGGGATGAGATGGATAAGTGCGCCATGTACATAGATTCCAACATTCACGGCAATGAGGTTCAGGGCGGGGAAGTCTGTCTCTATACCATCTGGTATTTAATGGAAAATTATTTGTACAATGAATATGTAAAGAAATTGGTCGATGAAAGAGTTTTCTATATTTTTCCTTCGGTCAATCCTGATGGTCGTGATCTGTGGCTGCATTTGGGTGGCTCGGCTCGTTCGGGGCAGCATCCCTATGATAATGATAGTGATGGGCTTTATGATGAAGATCCGCCGGAAGACCTGGATGGGGATGGCGAAGTGGGCACAATGTTTGTCAAAGTTAAATCCGGCGAAGGAACGCATCGGCTAAGCGACAAAGGAGATCGACTGGTTACGATCAAAAAGAACATCGAAGGCAAGCCCGATGAAGTTGGCGATTACAAGTTCATTGCATCCGAAGGCATTGATAACGATGAAGATGGACGGTACAATGAAGATTCCGGTGGCGGCTACGATCCCAACCGGGATTTTGGCTCCAATTGGCAACCAAAAAACATCCAGCGTGGCTCCGGCGATTATCCATTCACCTGGATCGAATCACAACATTCCCGGGATTTTCTTTATGCCCATCCCAACATTGCTGGTGTCCAGGCTTTCCACAATTCCGGGGGGATGATTCTTCGTGGTCCCTGTGCCCAGTTGCATGGTGAATACCAGCGAGCCGATCTTTCTGTCTATGACGAAATCGGCAAGAAAGGTGAAAAGATCATCGAAAAATATCGTTATATTGTGATATGGAGTGATTTATATACAGTATGGGGCGGTTTCATCGATTTTACCCATGATCTGTTGGGAATCTACTCTTTCTCCAATGAGTTGTGGACATCACGGGCAGATTTAGATAAGGATGGCAGGGCAACAGAGGAAGAACGGGAGTTTTTTGATAAATATATTGATATGGATAATACGGCTATCCCCATGCATGAAATCGATCATCCACAATTAGGGAAAGTAACCATTGATCGAGATGAGACAAAATTAACCGGTCGGGTTCCGCCAACCTGGCTGTTGGAAGAACTTTGCCATCGAAATATGGCTTTCTGCTTATTACATGCTTATGAGATGCCGCTACCGATTATTAAAGACGTCAGTGCTGAGAAAATTTCAAGCAACCTTTACAAATTGAAAGTTACCATTTATAATGAACGACTTATGCCGACAATGTCAGCGGCTGCCATCGCAAATAAAGTTCAGCGTCCCGATATGCTGTCGATTGATGGTGATGTAAAGGTTCTGGCAGCCGGGATTAATAAAAGTTCAAGACTGTCAGCAGTCCCTCAACGGTTCCGTCGTTTCTTTCTTCGGGCAGAGGACAGCGACGTGGATTTCATCGATCAGAAAGATTTGAAAAATTTGAAGCTTACTAGGGGCATTCCTGGCAAAGCAGAAGTAGAGTATAATTTCCTGGTTGAAGGTAAAGGGAAGGTGACTGTAAAACTCAATTGTTTAAAAGGAGGCAAGCACAACAAAGAAACTGTGTTAAGATAGCTTACTCTTACAAATGAAAATACTTTTGCGAAGGTTTGTAAAACAAATGTAGTTCAACCGCAGAGTTCGCTGAGACCGCAGAGGAAACGCAGAGTCTTTTTATTGTTTTTATTGAAATATCATTACCTTGAAACATGAGCAACTATTCGAATTTAATCTTTGAGTTTCTTTTTCTCTGCGTTACTCTGCGATCTCTGCGGTTATTATCTCTTAGGCTGACGCTAATTACCTACGGCAGATCATTTTAAATGGATTGATCTGTCCAGGGTAGAGCTTTGAAAGAGTGGGAGATTTTTTTTGAACAACCTTCGCAAGGGTAAATTGCACTCAATTAATGAAATCATCTATGAAAAAATTAAAAATTCCTTCATTCACATCAGGCGGCTTGATTCTCTCCTACAAATGCAGCAGTTCCTGCCGCCATTGCATCTATGCCAGTTCGCCGCGGTGGAAGGACTGGATGTCAGAGCCGGAT
>CBFDBN010000027.1:0-18939 GCA_965603055.1 uncultured bacterium
AGGCAAGAGTGAATTTTCTTATTTAGCGCGGCAATTGGGCTTACATTTGGTCGAGCGATCACGAGTGCTTACCGCTAAAATTCCTGCCCTATTTGATTATAAAAAACAGGCGATTATCGCTATTCCCCGGGATGTGCCAAATCCGAACTCTCCAGAATTTTCGGAAATTATATCAGAAGCTATTTTTGAAGCGGTAAAGATTTCCCGGGGCAGGGCGTTTATCCTGTTCACTTCTTATGGTTTGCTCAACAAAGTATTTGACGCATTAGAATCCCGATTATCGAAAATTGGCATCATATCACTCAAGCAGGGGATGCAAAATCGACATGAGTTGCTGGAACAGTTCAAGAAAGATAAGACTTCGGTGTTGTTCGGAACGGACAGCTTCTGGCAGGGAGTGGATGTGGAAGGCGAGGCACTGGAAAATGTGATCATCACCAAACTTCCGTTCAAAGTCCCCTCCGACCCGATTGTAGAAGCCCGGGTCGAAGCCATTGAACGACAGGGTGGCAACGCGTTTATGGAATATTCGGTTCCCCAGGCAGTGATTAAGCTCAAACAGGGCTTTGGTCGATTGATTCGGAAAAAAACCGATCGCGGTTCAGTGTTTATTTTTGATAAGCGAATTATTGAAAAATTTTATGGGCGGATTTTTCTTCAATCTTTGCCTGAATCGAATATTGTCCAGGGGCAGGTAAAGGATGTACTTGAGCAGGTGACGGAGTTTTTCTTCAAACAGGACAATCATACTTCCAGTAACTGAAAGACCACAAAAATATTATATAGCGTGATGAAATATTCAGGTTAGATAATGATTTCGGGGAATTAAATTTATTTCAGACATAATCATTATCATAAACCAAACCATCCGGCAACCGAATCATATATTTCCTCAGTTGGCGAATTTGCTGTTGATAGGTCAGATCAATCCAGGGGGAAGCAGTTTCGATGGATCTAGGGCGTCTATGGCTTATTGGATTCGTTGCGATCTGAATGATGATTTTATTTTTATCCAATGTAACACGGGATCGAATCGGCGAGTTTTTATGTTTTTCACTGGGAAGCTGGACGATCAGTCCGAGGACGGATTGAACAAAGGTATTCGAATCTGGCAAATTGTCGATTAGAGACTTCATTTCTTTATTGCTGGTTCCCAAGAATGGAATGCTTCGGCTGAATAAATACCAGGCACAGGCAAGCCGTACCCGGTCTTCGTTGTTGATTTCTGTGAACCGGTCTAAAAAATTTTTAATATTTAATATATCCCTATGGGCTGAATCTGGAACGGCGACTCTAAAGGTGTGTGTCTTTGGTTCTTCCGAACCAAGCAGCGAAAGAAAGACACGGCATAATGGACCAGTCAGCGATTCAGAGGAATCGAGGTACATGTTTGCTGGGGGCGCCTTGCCAAAAAGTCCCAGGAGTTGTTCAAACGGCAGTGCCAGGGAACGGATGATACTTGATAAAGCAGAGTCGATCAATGGATCAATAAGGGTTGAAAGGTCCTCGATGGTGTTGAGAAATGATCCTTTTTTAACTTCCAGTTTCTTCCTTAATTCATCATCCATCCAGGGAAGCTCCCAGTCCATTGTCTGGGGACATTCGGGGCGAGTGTCTCGCGTCCAAAAGACCTGTCGAGCCTGCCCGGTTTCGTCTATCTGAATTGCCCAGATCACGCCTTCCATCCACCCGACAGTCCCGGAATTGAAATAGCGGCTTTTAATTAGTGATAATTCTGGTTTCATTAATCCATGAGTTTTTTCAGTGATTTTTGATTCCAATTTCGTTATCCAGGTACCGAGAAAAGGAACCAGGCGTTTCAGATCAAAATAAGGCTGGCTTTGCGGATGATGCGTGTGTCCCAGGCAGATTAAATTCATTTTATTTGTCTCTTCTGAATCAGCGCTTTTCTTGACTGCTATGGACGCCCCAGATAGTGCTGCCAATGTCTCAAGAAAAAAAACGTCATCAACAGTTGTACGCTCAAAATCGTCGAGATGTTGAATATGATGCGCGAATCTACGGGCAGGAGTCGGACCGGGGAAATTGCTGAGTACAAAAGCTTTGGAGAGCATGGAATCGAATCGAATGACTGGTGAACCTGAATAGGAAATTCCACCGGCATCTTTAAATGGATCATCCAGAAAGTCGATAGGGGTTCCAATAGCGCTGACAATCAGTTTGCCGATGATATTGTTATGATCGCAATTCCAAAAATCCCACTGGTGTCCGTGGGCAACAATCATGGGCATTTTTAATTTATATGGCTCAGAATCGAGTCCAAAATTGAGGGTGGACTCGTCCATGGTTTTTACTTCCTCAATGATCGCAAAGTCATAAATTTCAAAAGGCGGCTCCCCGGGTTTTTTATCCCGGTCAAAAATGTTTTGAAGCACTTCAAATACCCACGGCTTTCTCACACAGGCATCATGATTGCCATAAAGCCGAACATACCGCCCGTCCTGGTGAAGTTTCACTAACCGATCATAAACTGGTTTATGCGTTTCAACGATTTCTTCCAGCTTTTCCCGAGGACGTTTTGAGAAATCTCGGTAGTACCACAGCTCATCACAATCCCCGGCTTCTAAAACAGTATAACCATTTTCAAAAGCATAGTCAAGCAGCTCGCAATATAGTGCCTGGTTTGCAGAAAAGTGGTCAAAGGAACCGAATTCTAATGGCTCACGCTGGTCCGAACGGGCGTCGCGATGAATGTCACTGAAGATAAGGTATTTTGGTCCATCTTTGGCCGGCGCGGGAAGCCGTTTTACTTTTAGATCATCATCTTGTTCAATTTCGTTAAACAGCAGGCTCCACCAGGGAAGCGGCTGGGTGACTAAACAATAAAATATAGCAGCAATGATGAGAAAAATCCCAACCGGTGCAAATCGTGCCATCTTTAACAAAGCCCATTCCACATCCTCGTTTTCTTTTGCCTGCTTGATCATTTCCATACAGAATTGCATGACCAGTGTATTTTCCAGATTTCCCGGGGATTTAAAACTTGTCTCTTTGATGGTTTGAATAAGGGGTTTAAATAGTCCTCTCACACCCCGGGTTGAAGAATCAGGAGTGATCATTTCTTCTGAAAGATCGGTCTTTTGTAACAGGTATTGAATCCCCAGTCCGCTTAACATGACACTGGCTGGAAGCTGGAAGTCGGGACGTTCTAACATTTTTTTTGATACATCACTGTCAGGATGTGACTGGAATATGTCGAGATCAAGAAAGGCAGTGGTTCGACTTAATTCTTTGTTTTGACTGGTGATTACAGAACTAATCGCTGTCGCGATTTTCTCTGGTCCAAGAATTTTTAGAGCGGCTGTCAGCAATGGTCCCCAGGTAAAGGACAGTCCTTTTTGCATGTCGAACGTGCCATTCAGGCAAAACGCAGCCATATCCTGGAAGAACTGGTTAAAGTCGGTATCCTTTTTGATCAGGGTTTCAAAAAGTGTTTGAATAGAATCTTCGTTTAAATCATCTGCCAGCTCGAATAATAGCCGTGTGAAATCACCCCGGGTCAATATATTTCGCTCTAAAATTTCTTCCCAGATTTCTGGAGTAATTATTTTAGCATAATCCTGGGCAGCTTTTAAAGCCTTTTTAATCGATAGTATAGCCTGCCCGGGATCATTATTCTGATTTGCTTGTTTATATGCCTGGTTCAAACTTTCCTTAAATGTGGAAACGAATTCTGTTAAATCGCCGCTGGTTTTCAACCTGGTATAAGTGTCAATTACACTGTTTAGAATTGAATCCATTAGACTCATAAAGCGATCTCATTTAAATCAATATGAACAAACCGGTAAAATATTTAAGCATGGTCGGCATTACCATCGAAATAAGGATCAACTCGATCACCGGTTTTTAACTGAATCTTAATTGGGAGCAATTTTTGCTGGAATTTTTTCCTTCCTCGCACAACCTGCTCCCATAAATCCTGGGGTATCACGACCTGCCACTCATCACAGGTATATTTTTTCCAATCTTCACCGAAATATTTTTCAGTGTAAAAATCGATAACACTTTTAAAAAGTCTTGGCGGAACAACTGATTGATCGTATGGATCAATACCATCATATTCGTCAAAGAAGTTTTTCATTTTGCCTTCTATATCAACTGCTGAGCTCTTGTGTAAGGTATAAAACATATTTTTAAAAAATATAGTTACAGTTTCAATGAATTGCTGGAATTTAGATTGCTTACGAAAAAGTCTGAAGGATTTTCTAACCATCTGGCTATATAATTCAGTAAAATACTCAATTAATTTTTTGTTGTCCTTATCATTTCGAATGAATAGACCCAAAGCAATACCCAATTTATCAGAGCCTCGATCTTCGATAGTATCGGCACTGGTTGCATATCCCCAGAGCAGGTTGGTAATTAGCCGGAGATAATTTCGTTCACGCAGCTTACACAACCATTTTTTTTCACGCAGCATAAATTGGCCGATTTCAGTCGCTTCTGCGCGCTGCTCAGCTTGTTCTTCGCCATATATGTAGGCAACAATCGCGCAATTAAAAAAATGCCCCAGATCGATAAATCCACCATTAGAGGTAAAAACAAAACGGTTAAAATAGCCTGTTTCCTGTTCTGGCTCGCCGATGGCTGGGCAGAATGTCCATGCCAGCGCAACCAGGTTTATTAAGTTGTCCACTAGCGGAGAAAGATCATTCAGATTCCGTTGATAAAATTCTCGAGTTATCCGCCAGCCAAAGGGCTTGCTTTCCTCTAACTGGGTAATTTTTTTTCTAAATTGCAGTTCTAAAAATGGAAGAACGATAAACCGATAATTCTCCTGGATACTTTCTGAGCTTTCTTCCATTTTGAACAGAACAAACAGGCTGAAAAAATCGCCGATGGTATTAACCAGGGACGAATAAGCAATTGATAGATCGTTTAGGAAGGATTTTTCAATTTTGTTTCGGATGCTGTCCGGTACAAGCGGTCCGACAAGGGTTTTGAAAATAAATAAACGATCATCTCGATAGTTTTCAATTCCGGCTAAAACCTGGTGCATGACTTTTAGAGCCTCGTCGGGACTTATCACATATTCAATTTTTTCCGGGAAACGAGGTTTGGCATCTTTTCCCATAAATTCTCTGGAATCATCATGCTCTTTATCTGGCATAAGGTTGCCTCCTTTAAGTTAAATTATATAATTGGTATTAGGTCACCACCTCTGCTGATCCTGCCTTTGATTTCAGAACATATCAAGGATTAACGATTTACGATTTTAGAAGTATTATTGATTTTTTGAGCTCCGATCTTCCGTTAGTACTTCTTCTCAAATCAAAAATCGTTAATCTTTAATCGTAAATCATTTTTTTTAATTAGAGTAGTGAACTATTACTATAATTGGAGTTTTATCCATATTATATTAACCACAACAAGATTTCTATTTTATAGAATAGTAATTAATTGAAAAAAAGTCAAGAAAAATTTATTGTTCTGTAATATTTAGTGTTCATTTCATAAATTATAGTTCAATAGATATCAGCGAACTTAAAACTTTACGAGCATAAGTTATACTTTTTTCTACAAAATCATTTTCTTTTGCTAAAGAAGTGAATTCATCATGTTCGGCTTCTACTGGTATCTCTAAAATAATTTTATCCAGAGTTGTCTTCTTAATCAGGATTTTCAAAGCCTTTTGAATATCAATATTTCCATCACCAAGCGCAACACCATATACTTTAAAACCGTAATTCGTCATTTGAATTGCATAATCTTTTAAATGAGTTGTAACAGCGTAAGTCGCCATTTTTTCTGCTGCTGTAATTGGATTTTCAAAAGTGACCAGAGAATTGCCAAGATCGAGACAAATTCCAATTTTAGGACTTGCTATCTTCTCAATAATATAAATCAATTCATCACTATTTACATCTCCATGATTTTCGATGGCGATTTTGACATTCAAATTTTCTGCTTTTTGCTTAATTCTATTCAGATTGTCGATCGCTTTTTCAATCTCTCTCTTAATATCAGTCTGTTTATCATATCTATTAAAACCGATAAATGTACGAAGAATCCTTGAATCCAGTTTGGCACAAATATCCAGATCTCCTTTTAAATAGTCGTGTTCAACTCCCATAGCGCCATATTCTAAAAAGAGATTTTTCTGTTTGGTATAAGCGACAATTTCTTTAAGATAAACATCATCCCGTGATTCAAGGTGCAAAGGATCAATTTGAAAACCGTCCAATCCAAAATCCATTACTCGATCGATAAATTGAAATAGGTTCATTTTCTTGTTCGGTGAAAAATCAGGATGGGCGCCAAATGCAAGATGGTAACTATAACTGTCTAATCCGAGTTTCATTTTCAATTCTCTGAATGAATTTAATATGTATTAGTTGAGAAATATACTCACCCCATAAAATACATTAAAGACGCTGAAACTTTCTTTGCTTCTTTGGTGTGTTTTTTTTACGTGGTTTTGAAATTTAAGGAATCATTAGAACCTTAATCACTTCTCCCCTGCCAATCATTTCAACAGCATCTAAGTAATGTTTAAAATCAACCTTTGCGCTGATCATTTTATCGGTCTGAATTTTTCCCGCGGCAATCATATCGACTACAGCTTGCAAATCCTGAATAGTAAGCCATTTGGAATTATAGATTGTCAATTCGTGATCAAACATTGGGTAGAGTGGGACGTTGAGCATGCCCTCTGTATAGCCCAAAAAAACGACAGCTTCTCGCGCGATATAAAATGCGTTTTGATAAGCCTGTTTATTTCCCGTACATTCAATGACGATATCAAGCCCTTCATCTTTTAAGTCGGAAATTGATTTTTCATCAGTTGCATTGATCATCAAATCAGCTCCAAGCTCTCGGGCAAGAGTTAAACGATCAGGACGAACATCAATGGCAATGGCTTTATTCGCACCAAACATTTTCACTAACTGCAAGGCGGATAATCCACCAGGTCCGCAACCATAAATAGCAACTGATCTTCCTTGATAGTCTGAAATTTTTCTACAAGCTCGATGAACACAACCGATCAATTCAGATATGGAAACCTGTTCCAGCGGGATATGCTTCTCCACTCGAGCCACTTGATCTGTCTGGCGTGTAACAAATTCTGAATATAATGGAGGACCACCCAAACCAGACATGACAACATGATCGCCTATATTGAAATTCTTCACATTTTCTCCAATTTCAACAACCACACCAGCACCTTCATGACCAGGGAAGCCAGGTACGCCATATTCCAGATATTTTAAATCACGATAAAGACCCTTGTTGACCTTCCAATCATGTTGATTGCATAATGAAAGGAATTTGATTGCGATTAATATTTCATTGGGTTGGGGCTGTGGTTTTGCAACCTCAATGATTTCGAATGAACCTGGTTTTTTTATTAAAATGGTTTTCATGTTTTTCCTTCAGAAAAAATCAATAACCTTCAGTTTAATAAAAAGATGAAATATAATGCTGCTGAGCTGCAAAACAGGATGGAGAAAGATTATGGAAAGTTTTTGTGATAATCACAAAGTTTCTTTGCCTGGATTTTCAATAAATTTTTCTTGGAATCGTTAATTGAACCTCAAACTCACGGATATGTATTTCAATATCCTTCCCGGTTGCTTCTTTAACCAGCCTGATAATGCGGCGAATCCCGGTTCCAGCACGGGTCACCAGTCCAGCATCAGATAGCCTTGCGTAGATATGCGGATTTCGAACAACATGAACACCGGCGCGCATGGCTTCTTCATCCACGGTATTGGGTGGTTTACCCGGGGTGTGCACTTCAATTCGATCATCAAAGATGAACAACCGGATCGGACCATGCACCGTGTAATCTCGATGGGCAACGGCGTTTACAATCGCTTCCCTCAAGGCTTCTTTCGGGAGTTCCGGCTTAGGCTCTGGTTCAAAGCCCCGAATTTCGTGAGGGATCCTGAGATGGAGATATAAAAACCGCTCGGCTTGATCGATGACATCCAGAATACGTCCAGTTAGATCCTTTCTATCATAAGGATTTCCCGAGCTGTCGGTGCCGTGAAAGCCGGCAGCATTAACCTGGGCGAAAGGAAGATGCAACTGCGGTTGTCGACCGAAAAAAAGAATTCCGGCAATAGTGGGAATTCCCCTGGAAAGCAATCGCCAATTTTCAAGCAATCGTTCGCGGTTGTTTTGAAGATCATCCTGCCCATTTGCCTCCAGGAAACGGTCCAGCGCATCCAGGTCCATGTCTGCGATGCTGAACCGGGGAAGCGGTGTTTCATCATAGTATAAGCTTTCTGTTGCCTGAAACAGTCGTAATAATTCCTCACGTGAAGCCTGGCGTCTGCCAGAAGTCGTGCGGATGTAATAGACGCCACGATTGGTGCGATAGGGTCGCATATCGCCTTTAGGAATATTGACAACGATGACAGGGCTCTGCTGCAGACCATTGGCTGCTTCCAATTTCCCTGGGGCTGCCTGATTTTCTGGATATAGAACTTCTTGAATCACGGTAATGGGAGGTTCGCAATTATTGATAGCAATATTATCTACATCTCGCAAAACCCGATCCGTATCTTCCACACTTACGATGGTACGATTTTTATCAACCCCAATAATAAGTTGTCCACCATCGGTATTGGCGAAAGCAACCAGGCTGGCTGCTATATCATCGGGATGTACCAACTTCTCTTTAAATTCAGTATGAAGGTCTTCCCAATGTGTGATTCGTTCTTGGAGTTTTGTTAAGTCCATGTGTATTCTTATCTCGCGCAGGTTCTATATATAATAAGAAATATTTCTTGAAGAAACAACTATTAATTTTAATATGGGATATAATTCATTTGCAATATGTTCACCTCAAAAATCCCTTACTATCCAGGTACGCCTCACACCGTGTAATGATTCCTGCATCGTTCCCGTGCTCATCAAACTGAATCGTCAAATACGGCTTTTGGGCGGCTTCTCGAACATAATGCTTGATATAAGAATCAGGACCGCATTTAAAATTGGTAATATAGATCAGGTCAAAATTGGGGTGTTTACTGGTCCAGCGAGCCGTTTGGATTATCTTTCTGCCGTAGTCCCAGTACATATTGGTATTGATGTCTGAAATATCTATCGCATCAATATCTAAAAAATCCAGCGGAATCACATTAATTCCATAATAGCGTCTTAATTTTTCAGGAACATTCAGGTTCACAATTTTATCGTAAATGTTATAGGAACGACCCAACAAAATGATTGCTTGCTCATTTTTTTCCAATAGCCTGGCGACAGCCTCTCTGCCAGCTTGCTTTAACTTTGCATTAAAAGATTGCCATGCCATATACCCTTTTTCAATCGCCTGGTCGCTTTTTGTTCGACTGATTCCCAACTTTTTAGCCAGGGGATGAAATTGCTTTTTTACTGCTTTTTTCCCCTGGCGATAACGAATGTTGGGATCCAAAATTTTTTCTTTAAAAGGTAAAAATTTCGGCGTTGATTTTAAAACAAAACATAACGTTTGTCCCCAGGGACAGAAAAACGAATTGGTTTCAGGAAACTGAGTTTCCGCATCAACCACATTTGGAACGAAGACAAAATCAACTCCCTTTTCAATTAAGCTTAAAACATGACCATGGGCCACGGTAATCGGAAAGCACGGTTCGGCGACACGACTTTCAACTCCTTTATTTACGATTTGACGATTAGTTTCATCTGAGATGACAACTTGAAAGTCCAATTCGTCAAAATAGGTATACCAGAACGGAAATTGATCATAAAAATACAGACTATGAGGAATACCTATTTTTTTAATCCCATTTTCCTTTGGTTTGAAATTTTCGAGGATTAACGCTTCACGATTTTTGATCAAATCAGGAATGACCGGTTCTTTTTCTAATTTTATCTCTTTTCGATATTTCTCAGAACATTTATCGCCCCAATAAGTCTTTTTGTCTTCGACGGTGAACTCTTGAATATCACAAAAATTGGTACATCCTTTGCAGGTGAATGAGCGTAACTGGTAATTGATATCAGCTAAATTGAATCCCCGGAAAGATGTTTCATTTTCGGTTCGATTCATTTTTTCCTGTGCCAACAACGCAGCGCCGATAGCTCCGAGGATTCCGTTAAAAGGAGGAACAATGATCTGCTTGTCCAGGATCATTGAAAATGCCGCGGCAACCGCATCATTGTATGCCGTCCCCCCCTGGAAATAGATGACATCGCCGATTTTTCTTCCCCGAACAACTCGATTGAGATAATTGGTAACAATTGAATAGGCTAAACCGGCAACAATGTCTTTCTTTTCTGCGCCCTGTTGTAAGTATGGCGTAATCTCCTTCTCCATAAATACGGTACATCGCTCTCCCAATCTAATCGGGTGTTCTGACTCGAATGCAAGTTTGGCAAATTCTTTTTTAATATTGATCCCCAATTTCTCAGCCTGTTCTTCCAGAAAAGAACCGGTTCCAGCGGCACAGGCTTCGTTCATTGTAAAATCGACCACGACACCGTCTTCGAGCGAGATAAATTTCGAATCCTGCCCGCCAATGTCAAAAATAGTATCAACTTCCTGGTTGGTATGGGTCTGGCTGATGTGCATGGCGCCGGTTTTATGAGCAGTGATTTCGTCCTTTATCGCATCGGCATTTACCAGCTCACCAATTAATTCTCGTCCTGAACCCGTTGTTCCTACCCCTTTTATTTCGATCAAATTGCCCAATTCTTGTTCAATTTCATTTAAGCCAGTTGTTACAACTTCAATCGGTCTTGCCTGTGTTTTCGTGTAAATACCTTTCAACAGATTGCCCTGCCCGTCAATCACTGCCAATTTGGTCGTGACCGAACCAATATCGATTCCAATAAAAACTGGTATTTTCGTCTCCTTTGAGGCTATACGATTTAGTTTTTCCAAATTACGTAACAGAACCAGCTTATCCTTGTTCAATGATTGCATTCGATCAAATTCTTTGGACAATGCAGATAAACTCTTAAACGATTGAGTAATTTGTTTAACAGTCTTTGCAGAATTACCTTCGAAGGTTAATAGGGCTGATCCGATAGCCCCGGTCCAATTAAATAATTCCGGGACAATCAACGATTGTTCATCGAGCTGTAAAATTTCTCTTAAAGCTTCAACAATACCTTTATTCGCCGCGACACCCCCGATGAATGCCACCGGTGGGATAATTTTTTTTCCTTTTATAATCGTGCCTTTAAAATTCCTGACCACTGCCTGGCAAAGACCCTTCAATATTTCCGGCGGCTGGAAACCCTTTTGTTGGGCATGAATCATGTCCGACTTGGCAAAGACCGAACACCGGCCGGCAATATTAGCGGGCTTGCTAGCTTGAAGAACAATATCCCCCACATCTTCAACCTGGTATAATAAACGAGAAGCCTGCTGGTCAATAAATGATCCCGTACCGGCAGCGCAGTCTCCATTGACTTCGTAGTCTAAAAGACCAGTCATTTCAGAATGATGATCCAGGATGATATATTTTGAGCTATCGCCACCCATCTCTAAAACGGTTCGTATCTCTGGATAATAGATTCCAATCCCTTTTGCAATCGAGCGAAATTCATTCTGGAATGGCACCTTTAATTTTTGAGCAACTAATTTCCCACCAGCCCCGGTAACAGCGAGACTAACATGCTTATCTTCTGGAATCGTGTTAATAACTGGCTGCAACAAATCCAGGGTTGATCTTAATGGCTCTCCCATGATCCGGCGATATTTGGTAATAATTGTAGTTAGCGGTATTTGATTCCATTGGTGAGAAAAAAATGTTGCTTCAAAAAAAGCGGGATGGGATTTTTGAATTTGTTGCAGAATTTGTTTATTGTTATCATGCGAGATAATAACCATTTTAATACTAACAGACCCAATATCGATTCCAATATAGATATATTTTTCATTAAACACCGAAATTAACTCCCTCCTTAAAAACTATGGGGCATAGCGCAGCAAGCTGCAATAGTGAATTATGTCAAATTATAAACACCATGTTTGAAAAAATCCACCGCAGAGATCGCTGAGGATCGCTGAGATTAAAGGAGTTAATGAAAACAAGAATTCGGTCAGTTAAAATATAATTTTATTTCTTTAAATTAGGTTTTTCTCTGCGCTCTCAGCGGACTCTGCGGTGAATGATTTTTGAAATATCTTGCCAAACTATGTTATTTCCAGAAAATCCAACAATGAAGCGCCGGACTTCAGTATGAGTGGCACGATATACTGCTCACCGTCAGGTGTCGTTTGTGTTGTTACCAGCAATGCACTGATTGGATGTTCCAGGGCGAGTTCTTGTAAAAATTGGAAATATTTGTTATCGCCAGTCCCCCTGCCAAGTAATGTTTTTTGAACATCTATGAAATTTTTTTCTGTTTCTGCCCCATCTAATTTTTCAGCGGCTTGATGATAATTATCGACAAATTTCAAATATCGTTCTTCCCCGCCTGAGAATCGAATCGCTAATTTTTTCAAAAATATTCTTCTAAGTTTACTGCTGGATAGAGCATTTAGAACTTTTTCTGTTATCGTTCGGTCATCGATTAAAAATTGAATGCCAAACTCCAGGATTTCTTTGAGCAGGGTCAGCTCAACATATTTTGAATATTTTCGAAGTGAATCAGCATCTTCGTAATGGAGCGCTGGACCGGATTTTTGAAATTGATTACCAAAAGGATTTTTTAATCTTATCGCTTGATAAACGTTATTTATTGCCAGATCGATCTTTTGTTCCAGGATTTGCTCCTTACCAGGATCGTTTACATCTTTAGATTTTAAAACCTGGATTGCCTCACCGACCAACTCATTGACTTTTTTATCCAATCCTTTAATTGATTTAAAGGTAGAATGTGCATCACGAAAATGACCGGATTGAATTGCCCGCTCACCGAGTTCAATTAAAAATTGCATCGGTAAGGGCGACAACTCTGCTTTTACCTGATCGCTGTATTTATCAATAATCATCTGAAAGATTTGCTCGAGTTCCTGTCGTTTCTCTGCAGACAATAGTTCCATATCAATCCAATTTCGGGAGGCAAACCTGCGCAATGCAGCAATGTCGCCCTTTTTGACAGATAAATAAGCTTGAGAGGCGGTATTCATTAAATGGAAAGGAATGGCATAATCACCATACAGGTACGATATACTTAACAGGTGAAAAACTAATTCATAAGGATCTTCAATTGTGTTAAAATCATTTTGCAAATTATTATCTCCTCTGGTCAAATTGTCTTTATTAAATTTTAATTTAAATTGATTTTAAATATAGCATAAGTAAGAAAAACAATCAAGTAAAAAATAATAATCTCCAATATAAAACTTTCATTTTGAAATTGACGAAAGTTCTTGACATTTTGATTTTTTTTTATTTTATTGAATTATCGTTGAGGATTATCCAGCGAAGCATCGTCTTAAAGCGGCAGGTTTTGAATTAGTCCCTTGTCAATTTCTTGCCCAAAGAGCAAAAACTTTTTGGACACAAAAATAGAACGCTCACAAAAAAGAAAGTTTATTTTTGTGTTAGTTCTAATTTTGTGAGTGAAAATTTTTTTACTTTTTGGTTCTGGCTCGTACAGGTTAGGCGTTTATGCGTTCACATCGACAATATTTTGTCGATGTTTATTATTGATACTATTTATTTAAACATTTTAATTGTCAATTGCCAATTGATAATTGTTAATTGATAATTAAGTTAAATACTTGGGTTCAAATTTTATTAACTAACTTTCCAGGGAGACCAGCAATGGGATTCATAAAAGAAGAACAAAAAGGAGTTACCATTATTAAGATTGAGGAGGAACGACTGGATTCCATGATTGCGCCTCAATTAAAATCTGAGCTGCTATTTTTGGTGAATGATGGTAAAAAAAATGTTTTGCTCGATCTTTCAAATGTCAATTATGCTGACAGTTCTGGATTGGGAGCGTTCCTTTTTGGAATCAGGCAACTGAAAAATGTTGATGGACAATTGAAACTGTTGGCTGCAAACGAGAGAATCATGAGCCTGGTTCGGATCGCCCGACTGGGCGGTGTTTTGTTGAACTTTCATGAGAAAGAACAGGCAATAACAAGTTTTGATGAGCAATAATTGATATTGTTATTAAAAAGCATTCATCGCATATTTTTTGAACAGGAGGTTTTGGTATGGCATCAAGAACAATCTGCATAACCTTTGTTTTAATTTGGTCATGGGTATCATTAGCCTATTCCCAGGATGAAATCATCGAAACTATCGATCAAGCAAAACAGCTTTACCTTGAAAAAAATTTTTCCGAATCGGTAAATTATCTCGGACATGCTCTCGAGCTGATTAATAACGAATTATTAACCCGGGTAGAATCGGTTTTTCCCGAACCGTTTAAAGGATGGAGAGTTGATCCCCCATTTAGCAGAACGACAGAAACCGCCTATACCACCAGCCTGGTCTCTAAATGCAAATACTATAAAGAAGGAGGCGGACAATCCGTTGAGATTGAAATCCAGACCAATGCCCCAAGAATTGCCAATATCAAAATGGCATTTATGAATCCTTTAGTTGTAAAACAGTTGGGCAATGGCGCTAAAATTTCTACGGTCAATGACCGCAGTTGTATCGAGCGTTACGACCTAATCGATAAATTTGCAGAGCTTATTTTTGTGCCCCTATCTTCGGTTATGATTACCATTCGAGGCTATGAAATGAAAAATATTAATGTTGTTGCTAAGTATGCTGAACGGATCAAATGGGACTTGCTGGGAGAGATATTTCCATAACTGATTTCATCCGCCTGGTGTTATTAGTCTCAACCTAAGAAATAATAATCGCAGAGAAGAAGAAATTCAATAATTAAATTTGAACAGTTGCTAAGATTTCAAAAAAATGATATTTCAAAAGAATAATTAAAAGAACTCTGCGTTTCTTCTGCGGTCTCAGCGATCTCTGCGGTAGAATTACATTTTAAAAAAAAATTTAATTAGATTTATGCCGATTGTCTGGTGTGGATCAAATCTGGATGAAATTTTTTTCCATTGTAGCAATTTTAAAGGCAAATGTGAGTAAGTATGACAACCAATAAAATCAAAATTCTTCCAGAAGATTTAACCAACAAAATTGCTGCGGGTGAAGTTGTTGATCGCCCGGCTTCTATTGTGAAGGAACTGGTCGAGAATGCCATTGATGCTGGAAGTGATGAAATTACCGTAATTTTAAAAAATGGTGGGAAAACACTCATCCAGGTTGTGGATAACGGAACCGGTATGAGTCGTGAGGATGCAATTCTGGCAATCCAGCGCCATACCACCAGCAAAATTGGAAACTACGATGATCTGCACAATATCAAAACGCTCGGTTTTCGAGGAGAAGCGCTTGCCAGCATTGCTTCGGTTTCAAGAATGGAGTTTAAAACAATTCCTCATAAACAAAATACCGGAACGCTGTTAAAAATAGCCGGCGGCGTAGTTGAGGACATTGCCGATACCGGCGGGACAAGAGGGACTTCGGTGACCGTGAAGAATCTTTTTTACAACACTCCAGCGAGAAGAAAATTTTTAAAATCCGATGAGACGGAATATCGCTATATTTTAAATGTAATGCAGCGTTTTACCCTGGCATATTTTCAGGGCAGTTTTACCTTTTATCATAATGATAATAAAATATTTGAAATTAAACCAGATGAGCCTGATTTGAGACTGGTTGAAGTTCTGGGGAAGCGTTATAAAGACAAATTTGTCAGGATTGAAGATAAAGGGACTTTGTTACAGATATGGGGTTATATTGGTAACCAGGATGGGACAAAAAAATCGAGAGGCGATCAATTTCTTTTTTTAAATGGTCGATATATTATTAACCGGGCTTTGAACCATGCCGTTGTTTCCTCTTATGGAACGATCATCCCTTCTGGCCATTTTCCGCTGTACGTTCTGTTTCTGGAAATCGATCCACGAAGAATCGATGTGAATGTACATCCCTCGAAAATGGAAGTAAAATTTGCCGATGAACGATTGGTATATGACCTGGTACGCGCTGCTGTAAAACGGGCGCTTTCTTCCGAACAAATTATACCGACTTTAGGGACAAAATACCAGGTTGAACCGCGTCCGCTGACCAGACCCGTTGAGGACGTATATCCCCGACAAACAGCCATTCCGCTTTATGAAATTGCCCCACCTTCAGACAAGCCGATTGGTAATGAAATTGGTAAAACTGTACCCCAGGAGAAACCATCGCCATTCATCTTGCCCATGCCTGAGCCGAGATATGAGCGAACTGGCGTCTGGCAAATTCACAACCAGTACATCATCTCAGAAATTAAAAGCGGGGTGATTGTCATCGATCAACATGTGGCACATGAGCGAATTTTATACGAACAGGCGCTTAAAAATTTTGAAAAGAACAAGCCAACCTCCCAGCAATTGCTTTTTCCCCATGTCGTAAATTTTACTCCAGAAGAATTTTCATTTATCATGGATATTCTGCCCTTCTTGGAAAAGATAGGATTTATCATCAAAGGTTTCGGTGGCAACACAGTGGTATTAGAGGGCGTCCCCTCAGGTCTGAGAATCAGCAGTCCAGAAACTATTTTGAATGAGATTATCGATGAATACAAAAAAAACAAAGGCAATAGCCTGGACGTCAGGGACAATGTAGCAAAGTCTTATGCCTGTAAACTGGCGATTAAAAAGGGCGACCCACTTACGCGAGATGAGATGAACCAATTGATCGATCAACTGTTCGCAACCCAGAGTCCTTATTTTTGTCCCCATGGACGACCAGTGATTGTTACCCTTTCTCTCGATGAGCTGGATAAGCGGTTTGGGAGGAGTTAGCTGATTGAATAACCAGGATAATTGGTAATTGGGTATTAGAGGCAATTAGGCGTTAGAGGATTAAATTCTTGTCAAAAGGGCACAGATTTTTTTACGCTGTAAAAAAAATTGATGAAGGGAAAGTAGACTTATTTCAGGAGATTAAGGACTTTCACAATTAAGAAAAAAATATTTATAAGTCAGTATGTTGATAATCGACATACTTTTCAAATAGAAAGATTCGTTCATTAGCAATTTTAATAAATCAAAAAAGAGGTATTAACTCATGGAAGCCTTTAAATATGCAATTGATATTAATGAAAAACGCAATATCATCGTGAATTTGCCGACAACGATTCCTATTGGTAAGGCGGAAATTGTGATTATAATTCAGCCTTTAAATGATGGACAAAAACGAAAAGGCGAAATTGATTTAGCTGCCAGGGGAATTACACCAGAGCAGGCTGCTAATATGCGCAATCGTGTCATCAGCTTTGAAGAGGATTGGAATGCTCCTGGAATGGAGGTTTGCGATGAGCTATAAACGTGGAGATGTTGTATTATTACTCTTCCCACATTCAAACTTGCTCATCGCTAAACGCAGACCAGCATTGATTGTACAATCAGACGATATTGACACGGGCATTCCCCAAAAGATCGTAGCAATGATAACCAGTAATATTCAGCGCACGGGCTCAACTCGTGTAAAAGTCGATGCACAGAGTGAAACTGGTAAGGCAATGGGGATAAAAATCGATTCTGTAATCGTATGTGATAATTTAGCGACGGTTTTAAACTCACAAATTAATGAAATAATTGGGAATTTTATAAATATGCAAGAAATTGAGACTGCATTGCGAGCAGTTTTAGCTCTTTGAAATTGCATAATGAATTGCCAAATTACCCAGATTTCAAGTTACCAAAAAATTAACTTGCAATTAATTGAAAAAATATTTAAATAAAGACTCAGCCCTACAAAGTTGAGTCTTTTTTATTTCAATAAATATAATGAGAAACTATTCAAAATAATTTAGTGTATAATTCAAATAGCATATTGACATAGCAATTACCAAATTATGACATTTTTAAACACTACAATCCTTTTCGGTTTAATTGCAGGTGCAATCCCGATAATCATCCACTTGATCACACGACAGAAAGCAAAAACTGTTTTTTTTAGCACGCTTAGATTTTTAAAGGAATTAAAAAATCAACAAATTAGACGATTAAAAATCAGGCAGATTTTGCTTTTAATTCTGAGGACGTTAATTATTCTGCTCCTGGTTCTTGCCTTTGCCCGTCCGACTTTAAAAGGTCATCTATCGACAGGTGTAAGCTCTGCGGCGAAAACAACGGCGGTTTTGATTATGGACAACAGTCTGAGCATGGGGCTGGAATCAAGCGGACAGCAATTGTATGACATCGCCAGGCAGCGAGCCCAGGAACTGGAAGAATTGTTTACAGCAGGTGATGAGATTTTCGGTCTGTTTGCAATCGTAGGGACTCCGCCCATCTTTGAAGGCGCAAAGTATGATTTCAAAACCGTAAGCAAAATTATTCAGAAGACGACCGTAAGTCAAAGCAGCACGGATTTGATTGGTGCCCTGGTTAAAGCGAAAGAAATCCTGGGGCAAAGCAGTAATATTAACAAAGAAATCTACCTGGTTTCAGACCTTCAGCAGGCTGGCTTCAAAAATGTTGAAAATTTGATGTTGCCACTGTTTCAGGATCAGGAGATCAAAGTGTTTCTGATCTCTATTCGTGAAAACCAGATGAGTAACCTGGTGATTACCGATATCAAACCAGCCAACCAGATCATTGAAAAAGGAAAAGTATTTGAGCTTGAAGCGACTGTCAAAAATACCGGGAAGAAAACTGAACGGAATCGGCTTGTCCAGCTATTTATCGATGGTAAAAGGTCGGGGCAGGCAACGCTGAATATCGAGCCAGGCAACAGTCAAACCACCAAATTCAGGGTTGTCCCGCAGAAAACGGGATTGATGACTGGATCAGTGCTGCTCGAAGATGACGACCTGTTTTTGGATAATCGGCGCTATTTTACTTTTTATGTACCTGAGCAAATCAACGTGCTCATTATTGGTCAAAATCCTAAAGATATTCGGTTTTTAGAATTGGCGCTGAATCCCTATTTCGATCAGGCATCTCCGATAAGAATCGACAATTTTCCACCGAACAAGATCGAG
>CBFDBN010000028.1:0-18333 GCA_965603055.1 uncultured bacterium
ATCCTTCAGCGTAACTTCAAATGGCTGTGCTAGCTTTTGACCTCCAACACCGGTTTGACTGGTCGCCGAAGAAGCAACCATGCTGACTGGTGTATCGGCATTACCATTGACGACAAAAACGGCTGGCGCGCCGGTAAGTGAATAGCCAGGTACCATGGCTTCAACGCGATTCTCTCCGGCAACCGTACCGAGGGTAAATTCTGCCCGTGCCTGTCCGTAAGAATCAGTTACATACTGCGGCACGTTTTCCAGACCGGATGGTTGATAGCTAAAATTATTTGAAAGCAAAACCTTGTCAATTTTCGTACCGCTTGCAACACGCTGGGTAATGGTAAGTTTATGAATTCCTTTGCTCAAGTTAAATTTCGCGATGTCGCCGCTTTGCGCTCGATCAGTTACGACTCTCCATTCCCAGGGACCGGGTTCATAGGATTTAAAATCCCAAACCCCATTTGGCTGCGGCGGATTGGAGGATATCGCCGGTTTCCCATCAACTTGAACAAACATTGATAAATCAGTGTTGTTGGGAAGCGCCATCCGACACCAGATCACATAATTTCCTGCTTCTTTAGCGTAAAAATTAAACTCAGCTTTCCCCTCCATGGGACCGCCGCCGTTCGGCACGATATACTGGCTGTTAGAAGCGCTGGGATCCACGGCAATCTCCATGGGGCTCTCAATAACATTGGCGTTTTCCGCCTCGATCCTGACATATTTATCCGAAGCCTGAATATCAACACTTCCCCCGCCCTGGCTGACTGTAAAATCGACATTCAAACCGGCAATTGGATTTCCGCTCTTATCGGTGACCCTTATAACCAATGAATCACTGAGCGGTTTGCCTACGATTCCAGTGACAGTCCCCAACGGCTTCACCTTTTGCAAAATTGATGGCTCACCGATAGTATTTACCGTCACAAATCGATCTACATTATTATTCAGGTTTCCATGGAGCTCGATTCCCATATAATAATCAGTTCCGTCGCTGTATGTCTTGCCTGGATCATCCAGGCGACCATAAAATTTTTCATTCACATAGTAATCAAAATGGTGACCGGTGCCATCGCTACTCACTGCTACTTTAAAAACATCGCCTGGACCGGGTTTATTTAACCCGGCAGCCGTAAAGGTGCCTAAAAATTCATCTGGCGTACCTATTTTTTGTGTAAATAAATAGAGCACCGGGTCCTCGTCCACCTGTGTCCTTATCCATGCCAGGTATCCGTTCGCTGTTGTATAATTATCTGAATCCAACAGTAAAGCCAGAGCGCCTTTGTCGATACCGTCTGAAGTTGCATTTGCAGACCAGGTTATGGATGCTTCGATAGGATTTACATTTGCCTTAAAAACAGCTAATTGTCCCCAGTCATTTATGGTAGAAGTATTTACAAGTTCCCCACCCTGAATCACATAAGAAGGATTGGCGCTCCACCATTCTGTAAGCGTACCGGGATCACTAAAATCATCTGCCTTCTGGAGCGCTGCGCCGCCAGTGGTAGTCGCATCAACAATATTTGATAATGTTGACCAATTGTATTCCTCATCAGCAGTTTTAATCCCAAAATAATAGCGCTTATCACCTTCTAATGCCATGACAACAAAACTTTCAATTGTCCAGGGCGCAGCAGGTTTTTCGATATTTGGCGCCGGTATTGCTTTATCCCAATTATCTTCGGTTAACGCCGAGGTGGAATAACGAATATCATAATACGAAGCTTGATCGGTAAGACTGTCATCACCCGGGGCTGTCCAGGAAAGCGTAACTGAAGACCCGGTTGTTGAAGCAACAGACAAATCGCTAATCCGAGCGGGTGGGGTTACGTCCCCAATAATATGAAGGTTGAAATCATCAATATTGTTTTGTAAACTGTTTGAACCATCAATGCTGCCTCGTAATATTACCCCGGCATATAATTCAGCTTCATTTCCCCTTTTTCGCTCAAAATCAGAAACAGTGCCCACGTAATTGTCATCAATATAGCAATGAAAATGGTGTGCAACAGCGTCAGATGAAAGTACAACTTTGAAAACCTGTCCTGCTGTTGGCTGTGTTCCCGACTCCTCGACAACATCTTCATCTGGACTCCCATTCACAATTGTCCATAAATTTAAAGTTCCATCCTGCTTTACTCTTAAAAGATAACCATTTGCCGTCGTGGAAGCATTGCTTAAGCGCAGCGCCAATCCACCATTTTCAATGCCCAGTGATGTTGCATTTTGACCCCAGCGGATTGAAACTTCACCAGGATTGTTAATCGCCTTATACGCTGCCATCATGTTCCAGCGATTTTCAGAAGAAGTATTTGTTAATTCTCGCTGACCCGGCGAGACAGTTTCAAGGTCAAATGCCGGGTCATATTCCCAGGCAATCCCAATAGCTGAACGATTAAAGTTATCGATGATGATCGAGCCTTCCTTTTTAATTACATTCATAATGGCGCTCCAGAACAATTGTGCCATTTGATTGTAACCGGTATCATTGGGATGGATACCATCAAACATATATTCTGTTGCATAATCTGGATTATGCTTGAACAACTCATTGAGACCAACATAATAAACATTGTGTCCAGCATCATGTTTTTCTACCGCAACACGCTTAATCAGTCTATTGACCTGGATAGCCAGACTATCCTTACTTGCGTTATCCCCGCGAGGCAAAATACTGGACAGGAAAATTGTGATACTGCCATCGACACTATAAATTTTATCACAAATATTACTAATCCCGTCAGCTATCGTCTCAACATGAATCACACCAAGGTCATTCGTACCAATGTTTAATAATACAAAATTTGGAGATGCTCCCGACACCCAGGACGTTACATTATTATTGATATAATCAACCGTAGCGCCTTCATATCCTTCGTGCTGTGGGTCGGAAAACGAACCATCGGATTGACTCCCAACAAAATCTGAATTCACATACTCGTCTGTCAACAGGTTTTTCAAATCATCCCGATAGCCGCCTGGTGTGGCAGACCCGGTAACGCCCCGGGTAATCGAATCTCCCAAAGGCATTATTTTATAAGTTTGTGCCCTACTCACTTCGAATGTTACCAATAAAAATAAACTAACCATAACCACCATAACCGCAGTGCTGATGTTGTACGGTTTATTCATTGCAAACCTCCTCGTTAAAAGATGCAGCGCCCCTGCGATTTAATTTATTAATTTGCCTAACACATAAAACAGGCAAATTTTATACCACATTTATCGATCACTTTTGGGCATAAGTTTACTTTTATTTTCAACAACTTAGAACTTCCTGATTTTTACATAAAAATACGAAAATGTATTAAGGCGAAACAATGTCTAACATTCAATCATCAGAATTTATTGTCACTGTATGTAGCTAAAACAATTTTTTTATAGATTTATGATCACGATTTGCAAGCAAAATTCAACTATCAAAATTTAAAGACTTGACAGTGTGATACCTAATATCAATTTTGAATAACTAAATTGTAATTTGGGGAACGAAAGTAGGGCAATTTTTGTAATCGAAAAAGCTTGTGTTCGTTTTATTATGGGCGTGAGCTTTTAAAATATCGACCTCAAAAGTCTTTGAAACCTTTGAGGTCGGATTACATTTTCTGATAAAGTTCAATACTTCGCCAACATTCAACCGGAATAAAAACGGTATTGCCTTATAAATAAAACAACAACCTGCTCATTTAATTAAAATAACGCATAAATAAAAGGCGCCAATGCCGATCCTTCTGTAAAAATAATTAAAAATCCTAATAAAAGTAAAAATACCACAATCGGTGTCAGCCACCATTTTTTTCGCGCTTTTAAGAAAGCCCATAACTCACTGACGATTGCAATCTTACTCATTGTTCACCTCCACGTCAACTTGTATTGGAATTAAATTTTGTTTAACTAAATAGTAATAAATCGCTTCACCAGCCAACCGGTGTCCCCTCACATCAGGATGAATTCCTTCTTCATCCCACTGGATCAACTGGCTATTTTGTTTGTAATATGAAAAAAGATCATAACATGGAATCGAATGCACCTGGCAAAACTGTAACAGGTCATTTTGTACGATGTTATCTTTGGCTTCCAATTTCAACTGGTGTGCGTAAGGAAAAATTACAACGACAAATGGAATATCGTTTTTTGAAAGATTTTCCTGCATTTCCAATAGTGTATCTTTCAAGCTTCGCCATCCTTCTCCATTGACCAGCACATTATGCCACATCATCGAACCGGGAAAAAATTTTGGATAGCGACGCTGCATGGATTTGACAGCTTCTTTGAACATCGTATAAAGCTTGAACCGATTGAAAAATTTCCGGGAGAAAACATCTTTGGTTGACTCAATCTCGCCAGATACATTCACCACCGCACCCTTAATATCTTCACTGACAAACATTTTGGGGCTGCTATCGTTCAGGCAAAGCCCCAATAAAACCATATCGTATTTGATCTTTCCAGTAATCTCTTTCAGCAGCGCCCGCTCCTGCCAAATATTATAGCCGCCGACTCCGGCATTGTAAACGATATGATTTTTCTCGGGAAAATTCTGGCGAATCATTGCCTGTAAAACCTTGCCATAGACATGGTTTAAATCTTTTATATTCGATCCAAAAGTAATGGAATCACCAATATTCAAAATCACTTTGCTTTGATCCAGCTCAGACTGTTCCCAATCCAGTTCGTGAAAGCCGTGGGCATTGGTAATGGTATCACCTTCCAAATTTACATAATGTGGTTTGAAAACAAATTCAAGGTCTTTATTCGGCGAATTCATCACAATATTGTCTGCCTCGCCCATCACCTGGTGCCGCTGACCTTTTCCCAGCTTTACCATTATATTGGCGCCAATCTCACCCAAAACCAGCAGGATGACAAACATAATAATCATTAATAAAAAATTTGTGGTTAACTTTTTGAGTTTATTTTTCATCTTCTTGCCTACATACTAATTACGGAATCGTATATCAAACAATCCTGTTTGATATACGTTAATATCAAAGATTTTTTGTTCAACGTCACACTCAAACAAGATGTTTGAGTTACATTAATCGTTAAAATTGCCTCAAATACTGTTCTTTAGGTATTGGTTTTCTTTCTCTAACATTCCAGTACGTCTTTGCCTCTTTATCGAATTTTCGATTCAGAGCGTCCCTGCCCGAAATCTTCATAATCAATGCAATTGGTGTAAATAACAAATAATATATCAAACCTAAAATAATCCTGGTATTGATCCAGCCCAAAATAAGAGCAATAAAGATGGCAACACGATACACAGGTTTAATCAAAACAGGTACTGATAGAGTCGTCAGGAAAGCAATTCCTGACGCACCCCAAAACCAGAAATTTTGAGATGTGTTTCCTTTTAAAAAATGAATAAGACCGATTATCCCCAGGAAAATTGACAATGCGATACCAAATGTTCTTAACTGTTTTTTGGTTACTTCTTTTTGATCCATATTAGAAACCTATATATTTTCGATTAACTTTGATGTTCAACAATTATCTGTAAGTGCATTATAAAACTTTTATCTTCCAAATGCAATCAGCAAAAACTCAAACGCAAAGATCGCTAAGAAGACGCTGAGTCCTCAAAGAGACTTTTGAAAATATTTGGATTTAGCGGTCTTTGCGTCTACTTCGCGTTCTTTGCGTTAAATAAAAGTTTAAGTAAAAATGCTTTTAATTTTAATCCAATTCAAATTCTTTTTTCCAATCTATATCATCTTTTAATGCAGGCTGTTTTTGCTTGTCCAACACAAAGCTTCCCATGATCAAATAATCCATTTCTGTACGCATAAAGCAAGTATATGCTTCCTGGGGCGTGCAGACAATCGGTTCCCCGCGAACATTGAAGGAGGTATTGATAATTACCGGGCAACCGGTCAGCTCATAAAACGCATTGATCATATCATAATACAGTCCATTATTTTTCTTATCCACTGTCTGAATTCGAGCGGAGTAGTCCACATGCGTAATCGCTGGAATTACTGATCGGGGCACCTTCAATTTTTCAATCCCAAATAAATCTTTATTTTCCGCTTGAGAATTAATCCGCTTATCATTGCTGACCGGGGCAACCAGCAGCATATATGGACTCTCTCGATCAATCTCAAAATATTCTGAAACGTGCTCAGCTAAAACCGTTGGCGCAAAAGGTCGAAAGGATTCCCTGAATTTTATTTTCAAATTCATGACCGTCTGCATATTTTTGGACCGGGAATCGCCAATAATGCTGCGGCTTCCCAGCGCCCGAGGACCAAATTCCATTCTTCCCTGGAACCAGCCAATTACTTTTTCGGAATTAATCAATTCTGCGGTTCGACCGGGTATTGCCGATCTTTCCAGTCGTTCATAAGGAACATTGTTCTGTTTCAGAAAGGCTTCAATTTCATCATCTGAAAAATCAGGTCCAAGATAGGATGCGCTTTGAAAATCATTCATGCCATCGGCAGTTCGCTCATTATCAAGATATTCATACCAGGTAAATAACGCTGCACCAGCCGCACCGCCAGCATCACCAGCCGCAGGTTGAATCCAGATTTTTTCAAACGGACCTTCCCGAAGGATTCTGCCATTGGCAACGCAGTTCAGGGCACAACCGCCAGCTAATACTAAATTCTTTTGTCCTGTTTGTCCATGGACTTGTCGCACCATACGCAGCATAATCTCCTCGGTCACATCCTGAACTGAACGAGCCAGATCCATCTCCCGCTGGGTCAGTTTGGATTCGGGCTTGCGGGGTGGTCCGCCGAACAGTTTATCAAACTTTCTATTGGTCATGGTGAGACCGACGCAGTAATTAAAATATTTCATATTCATGCGGAACGAACCGTCTTCTTTCAAATCAATCAATTCATTCAAAATAACATCAACATATTTTGGCTCGCCGTAGGGCGCCAGTCCCATGACCTTGTATTCACCTGAATTCACCCTGAATCCAGTATAGTAAGTGAATGCCGAATATAATAATCCCAGTGAATGCGGAAAATCCATATTGCCCCAGATTTCAAGTTGGTTATCTTTTCCAGCGCCGAATGTCGTAGTATTCCATTCACCCACTCCATCAATCGTGAGAAATGCTGCTTCCTGGTACGGCGAAGGAAAAAACGCCGAGGCTGCGTGTGACTCATGGTGCTCGGGAAAAATCACATCTCCTTCGAATCCAATATCTTTTTTCAGTAACTCTTTTGTCCAGAGTTTCTGTTTCAGCCAAACCGGCATGGCTTTAATAAAGGAAGTAATTCCTTTGGGCGCATAAGCCAGGTAGCTTTCCAACAATCGCTCAAATTTAATAAAAGGTTTATCGTAAAAGGCAACATAGTCAAGATTTTTGGCAGAAATTCCTTCATGTTTCAGACAGTATTCGATTGCATGAAATGGAAAATTGAAATCATGCTTCTTTCGCGTAAATCGTTCTTCCTGCGCTGCAGCAACAAGTTCCCCATCTTTCACCAAACACGCAGCGCTGTCATGATAAAAAGCTGATATTCCTAAAATATACATATAGAATTTTCCCTGATTGTTAATTATAATTTAATTGATAAATAGCTGCCTCAACATATTTTCGCTTAAATGATTTTACCAATTTAAGGGGATATTTCTCCCTGGCTTTCTTCATTTCCAATATGCTACAGGCGATAAAATATGCGCCATTGGAATTTTGTTCAACTATTTCAGCAGCCGGCGAGAGATTTATGTCGTCTCTTCTCAAAACCTTTAACATCGCCCTGGTATCTCTAATATTCATAACTTTTACATTTTCAGCACGTTCTACCATGGACAAAAATCGACTTTGCCACATGGTAAGCCCCAATGTCTCACTTGAAAGCTCATATACCCGCGCGTCTTCTGGTAACTGCTGTACCATATAATCCATTATACCTGCAAAGTTTTTATTGGTATTAGTCAAAATCTTGGCAGCTTGAATATTATTTGAGACAACCGGAATTTTTCCAGTAGTAATGCTAAGTACAGCAAGAGTTGTAATAGCTGCTGGAACTGTGCTTAAAATGATCTTTCTGTTATGTCTTTGTAACCAGGCTGCAATTTGATAAGTTTCATCAATGTCCTTCAAAACCTGGTATAATAAATTGCCCAAAATGATAACCAGGGCTAAAACAGCTTCAAAAAAATAGCCCCAATGATAATATTCAATTGCAAAAAAACTAATAGCTGATACAAAAAACCATATCACTGGTAGCTGAATCGATTTATTCAAGAAAAACATAATAATGAGAATCAACATAAAAACATAAGGAGCCGCCGGTTTAAAAAATATCGCCAGAATAATTGAAGCAACTATGCTTATTATAGTCACAAAAAAAATATTTTGCTTCTGTTCACCGAACAAGCTGATTATACGCTTTTTAACTGCAACAAATCCTGAATGGCTCAATACAATAGAAAATACGATACAACCTATAGCACCGGTTAAAAATCGACTGCTATAAAATTCAATTCGTTCGTTTAGAAACGAGTAGTAATTTTGCAATGAAAACTCAACATTTAATATCGATCCTGATACTGCCATTGAAGAAAAAAAGATCGATAAAATTGGCAAAAAAGACAATATTAAAATTATAATTTTGGTGATGCTTTTTCCCGGGAAAACTGTCTTCCAATGTAGCGTGATATAAATAAAAATCATAGCAAAGAAAATTAATGGCGCGGTCTGCCGGGTCGTGGCTGGAAAAATCAGCAGCAAAGCGATTATCAAATATTTCAAATTGCTTTTCACGATACCAACAATTCCAAAATAGAGACAAAGCATTTCCAAAAAATATTCAAACGGAGTCATGATATGATAAGAAATATAAAATATTTTATAAAAAAGGATAAAAAGTATGGATACTGCCAGAAAGGCTGCCTCTTTTTTAGAAGATAGTACTTCGGCAATCTTGAAAGCAATTACAACAATCCCAACCATCATCACTCCACCCAAAAGCTGGTAAAAAAATGGAGAATTTCCGAAGATGTCCTGCATGAACATCAAGTACAAATAAGTAAACGGTCGATAATAACCTCCCATTCCATCGTAACCAGCGAATCGATTTATATCAAGATCAGTATGGAAAGCATAATAAAAAGGTTTATTAAATTCCTGTGCCCATAGCAGTATGGCTGAGTCATCATGTCTAAAGTAAAGCTGGATTCCAACAATTGGAATAAATGAAAATATTATGATTGTTAAAATTAAATATTTCTGGGAAATTATCCAATCAACAACTTGTGTTTGAAATGTTTGATCTAAATTCAATTTATCTATCCTTGCTCAAAATTAGTCGAATGTAATCATTATAACTAAGCATATTCTTGACATGACAAAAAATATAATATTATTTTTTATAATAATTAACAACCTTTATCACGGCATTAATTACATCTTCCACATCCTGATCTGTTAATCGAGCAGACAGGGGTAAAGATAATGTCCGCTCGGAAATAAATTCCGCATTGGGGAAATCCCCCATTTTGTATCCAAACGTATCGCAATAATATTTATGTAAATGTAATGAAATAAAATGGATACCAGTACCAATATTCTCTTTATATAATGCGTTTTGTATTGTGTCTCGATCCGTCTTAAGATTATCGACATCCAGAAGCAATGTATAAAGATGCCTGGCATGGACAGTATCTTTTTCTGGGGCAGCAGGTAGAAACACTGGCAAATCGACAAATGCTTTGTGGTATTTTTCACAAATTTGTTCTCGCCGCTCCAGGTATTTTTCAACATGTTTTAACTGATGGACGCCAATTGCTGCCTGTAAATCCATCATATTATATTTGAACCCGGGATACACAATCTGGTAGTGCTTAAATCCTTCGTCCGAATAGCGTTTCCAGGCACCTTTGCTCATGCCATGAAGCCCATAGATTTGAATTTTTTCAGCCCATTCCGGGTTATTTGTTGTGACAATGCCACCTTCACCAGTAATAATATTTTTGGTAACATAAAAACTGAAACAGGTCAAATCGCCAATATTGCCAACTTTCTTGCCTTTATATACCGCTTCAATTGCGTGTGCCGCATCTTCAATTACAATCAGATTGTGCCGTTCGGCGATAGCCAATATGGCGTCCATATCGCAAGGTCTACCCACCAGGTGGACAGGAAGTATTGCCTTTGTGTTGCTTGAAATTTTCTGTTCGATTTGTTGAGGATCGATATTCATAGTATTTTTATCCACATCAACAAATACCGGTGTGGCGCCAGTATGTATAATTGTATTGCCCGAAGCCGCAAAGGTCATCGGAGAGGTAATTACTTCATCACCGTTGCCAATTCCGGCAACAATCATGGATAAATGTAATCCTGCTGTGCACGAATTTAACGCCAGGGCATGTTTACAACCGATATACTTCTTGAAGGCATTTTCAAATTGTGCGACTTTGGGACCGGTGGAAAGCCAGCCGGATTTTAACGAATCGACAACTTCATTGATTTCATCGTCCGATATTTTCGGTTTTCCGAACAAGAGAAAATCGCTGCGTATCGGCACGCCGCCAAAGATCGCTAATGTTTTATCCATAAAATACACTCCAGAATCGCTGTCTTGCTTTAAAAAATTTATCACGTAAAATGATATCCCACCACAGTTCCATGAGTTCGACAATTGAGCGCAGGATAAAGAAAAAATCAAACGATGACGATCTCCCATAAGTTCTGGGATAGTGCTTAACCGGAACCTCTTTGACTTTATACCCTTTTTTCATCGCTTTGGCAAATATTTCTGCACATATAAATCCACCGTTTATAACAAGTTGCATATCATCCAATACTTCTCGCTTAATCAGTTTGCAGGCATTATCGACATCTTTAAAGTGAATTCTCAGAAAAATTCGGACGATTAAATTATAAAACCATGCACTCAGACCTCGCGTCCAATTATCGGCCCGGTTTGTTTTATATCCAGTAACAATATCAGCCTCTTTTAAGAATGGCAACATCTTCTGAAGTTCGTTGGGTTTATATTGCATATCACCGTCAGTATAATAAATCAATTCATAGCGGGCAGTGTAAAATCCTGTTTTTAAAGCCGCTCCGTAACCGATATTGTAAAGATGATGTTTAACGACTACATTATCATACTTCGCTGCCACCTGGTCGGCAACTTCTCCAGTATTATCAAAGCTGCCGTCGTTTACAATAATCACTTCATATTTATTTGCAACTTTTTTCAAAACATCGAGGGCAGCCAGCGTTAATTTTTCGACGGTGCCCGCATCATTAAAGGCTGGAAAAAAGAATGAAATATTTGGTTTCATATATTTTTCTCTTCTCTATTCAATTCTACTTTCGTTTTCAAAAAATACAAATCATCATTTAGTCAATCCTTGAAAAAGTTCGTAACCTTCACATACCTAACCTTGGAAAGCCAGAACCAAAAAGAAAAAGAATTTGTCCACAGAATTGAAATCTCACAGAAATAAATTTTTATTTTTTTTGATTCTGAGAGCCAAAAAAGTCTTTGCTCTTTAGGCAAGAAAATGGCTGATCAGGTACTAATCAGTTTTATAACATATCAGAGTTTCTGGATAAAAGGTGATTCTTTGTTTGGTTATATTTGATCCCGGGAAAAGTTTTTTTAACTGGCGAAAAGATAGTAGATTAATTTCTTCCCAGGTATTTTTAGCGTACCAGAGCCCGATTTTAAAAGTTTTAAATAACCATTTCTGTATTGACTTTGGAATAAATTGATAGCATGGCAATGCAAAATGAAATTCAAAAGGAAAATATTTATTGGGAGTTGTAATAAAATATTTTCCGCCCACCCGATTGATTTCATCGGCATACTTTTGCTGCATTTTTAGTGACCCAACATGTTCAATTACCGCATTGGAAAAAACAATCTTGACAGCCCCGTCCTTAAAAGGCAAAGCCGTCGCATCAGCAATTAAACAAATAACATCAGGATATTTTTCTTTTAACTCTTGAAGCGCTTTTATTTCGATGTCCAGGGCAATTATTCGGTCTTTTCGCTCATACAAGTCCTCTAAAAACAGACCATTTCCGGCGCCAACATTTAAAATAAAATCATCGGGATCTGGGTTCAATTGATCTATAAAAAGTTGATATTTTTTTTCTCTTGATTTTTGTCTAAAATTTTCAATCACCGACCACATTCAAATCTCCATATACAAAAAAATCGTTTTCTTCTCAACCTGGTCAAGTCAGACCCAAGAAAAAACTGAACCGCTAATTACGCGAATTAAATAAATTTCGCTAATTAGTGATTCGCGTAATTTGAGAAATTAGCGTAATTCGCGGTCTAAATATTTTTAGAACATTAGTTGCTTTAAGCCTAATTACTTTGATAATAAATGTTATCAAAATATCCGTCTTGTTGAATTAGCTCTATATCAAATTGTTTTACTTGAATTGGATAATCATTCTGTTCAATTATTACTGAACCGGGGAACCCGGTAACCACAGTATTGCCCGGGGCAAATTTAACTGCGATTTCGTATTTCAATCCCTGGTGATATTCTTGAGCAAAAGAAGTGCTGTCCACAGTTACATTTTGTACGACCTTTTTTATATATCCGGGCTGATAACCGTTCCGGTTTTCTACCTGGTAATAATTACCTTCATCTTGCTTCAACCGCAATATTAATTTTCCGCCTTCAGGATATTTTTTTAGCGGTTGAAATTCAACCTGAAAAACGCCTTGATTTGTAGCGGGAAGATTATGAGAAAATCGCTCTCCCACATCATCCCCGGTGAGTAATTTCAATCTTTTACCAATGGGATCATATTGTAATTGACCGATACCACCCTCGTCCCAAATATTCTTACAAATATACATATCCCGGCTATTAGAATCAAGTTTATCTTTAAAAACCAACTGAAATTCATAATTCCTTTGATAATTTTTCAACTCATTCGGTTGGCGAGCCTGGTCTCGCAGACTTCCAATCGTCACTGTATAATTTTCTCCAACCTGATGGGGCGTCGTCATTAAACGAATTGTTTGCTGAACTTCGTTTAAGATTACAGATTTCACTTCAACGTCATTATCTAATCGATAATTTAGAATATCAGAAGCTGATGTTTTATCTAAAATTTTATTAAACTTTAACTCAAGTGTTGTCACGTCAATTATATTGAAATCAATCAATTTCAGTGAGACATCGTCTCTTCGGGTCTTTAATGATAAACTGATCGGAGTTTCACTTTTATTGCCCTGTTCATCGAGTGAATATATTTGATAATCATAATTGGTATCGTCTCGTAAATTATTTATGTTCAATGAATTGGTGAATACTCGCTGAATTGGCACCATATTTTGATATATCGCATACCCGACTGGCACATCTCCGTCCATTGCCTGTTTAGACGGCTGCCATTGCAGGTAAACCGAATTCGTGCTTACCTGTTTTTTAATCAACCTCCCTGGAGACTGGGGCGGTATTCGATCAGTTTGTCTATTGAAAACGAATAATATCGCCTGGTTCACATTCAAGATTAAATCTTCTTCATATTCCTCAGCCGATATATCAACCTTATGTGCTGGTTCTAATAATTTTAAATCATCACTTTCATCCAGAATTTCCCATTGCTGTTCTGTCGGATTCATTGGGCTATTTAAGCTTCTCCATGCCGTGAAAACATTGCTATTTTGCCCATCAATAGCATATTTTTTCAGATAAAAATCATTACCCGGAATATTTTCGATTTTCAAGTGCACCCTATGTGACTCTTTAGATTGACTGAAAGCATCATTTTCTTTAAAGCGATAAACCAGTGTTTCAAATGAAGTGTCGCTTCGGGTAGCAACGACATTCAATAAATTTATAAATTCATTTTCCAGGTTCTCATGATAATCGGGAAAAGGAAAACTGCTGGAAACTGACACACGATGGTCACTCAAATAGCCGAGCATTTGATAAGCATTAAAAATCGGCAGCTTCAAAATTTTATTGCGAGCCCCCAATGTCGTTGCAAAACCGTCTGTATTCTTCTCAACCGGGTGCTCGCCAAAATCTCTGACAACCGGTGATGTCCAATAAATCATCAACCGGGGCAAAAAGTTTGGTTTATTATTTTGATCAGCATAGGCAAACACTGCATCCACCGTCGCAATAAACCAGAGCGCCGGGTATCGACTGACGTACCAGGCTTGTCGGTAAGGGTGTGGACTGTATTCAGAAACAATTATTGGTAACTGCTGATCTTTCTTTGCTATCTTGCCCATAATTCGATGAACTTCATCAATTTTTTTGATCACACTTGAAAACACACTTCCATAGGAATGAAACGACAGGAAATCTGCCGTCGTCCCTTGTTTATTTTCATCGTTCTTATCAGCTAAATGCTTGAGAAAAGGTTGAATATAACTTCCTGCAACAACTGGCCCCCCGACCTGTAAATCCTCATGAACACGCTTGACTGCTGCAACAGTATAATCATACAGCTTATTGTAAGCATCCATATCCCCCCATTCTCTCAGCCGTTCTTCAGGATTATCCTTATCCGGTATCCAGAATAACCATGCCAGGTCTGGCTCGTTCCACACTTCAAAATACCAGCGTGACACGGTTTCAAGGCTATAGCGTTCTGTAAGGTGCCGGGTTGTTTCATATACCAAATTTGCCCATTTTTCATGGCTTAACGGCGGCGACATATTGCCGCCAAACCAGGGCTGTATTCGCTTTTTATTTGAAGCCAGTTCAATTGGCATCAACGTAAAATCAACAATAACATCAAAACCAAGTGATACAATATAATCAAAAACCTGGTCGCAGACGGTCCAGTCGAAATGGGGTTTTCCGTTTTGGTTTTCACTATAAATTTCACATCCTTCACCATATTGCGTAACTGCTTCGCCATTAGTAAAAATATTAAACGCCCGAATATAATTAAACGTCCCGGGATTGTTCCTATTTGTTTCGCTCATCAATTGGAGCAGTTGCTGGTTTGTCGGATCAAGCGAACCGGCTTTAAACGAATTGTATCCGAAGCCGCCCCAAAACTGGGTGTACTTACCTTTGCTTTGCGCCAGATTCACCACAATTTCAATATTTTCAGGCAACTCAACTTGTTCTGTTTTTTGATGATCATTACCGGAGATCGGTAATCCAATTTTTCCCAGCAATGATTTTCCTTTCATAGCGTAGTGAAAAGCAGTTGGATGCTTTACCACTACACGCATAATTTTGGTCTTGCCAAAATAGAGCAAAAAGAAAATTCCAATAAAAAATAAACAAATAATAAATGCCCTGCTCCGCCAGGAAGCAGGTGTCTCGTGCGAAGATGTCAATCCTGGCATTTAGTCCCACCGATGTTGTTGCAAGTTCATGTAGTCAAGTGCTAAATTGAGTGTATAAAAAAACGAACATCGAATACTGGATTTAGAATTCTGAATTTAGGAGTCCTTAAATCGAAATCAATTCGACATTCGGTGTTGGATATTCTTTATTCAAAGTTGTATTTTTTTGTTCCCTTTTAATATTTATTTAATAATAAGTTAGAAATTCTATATTTTATGTTTAGCGTTTCACAAGAAAATCCGTCCTTATCCGTTGCATCAGTTCGATCAGTGTTCGATATTCACTTCCCCGCCTTTCTCACCTCCACTCCCTGTGGCGGATCGGGCGGTGTTGTGTCAGCATTAGGATTATCGCCTTTGAATTCAAATTTTATTGCATCAGCGATAACAACGCCATTGGCATTATTCGTTAGTTCCACATAGCTAGAAGTTCCGGTATTAAAAAAGTACGTCCCTAACGAATTCCAACGACCATGATTTTTTGTTTGGTCAACTATTCCATTTGATTGACCGCTATGATGTTTAATCAGATAAGGTACGTTGGTAGCCTCATCATCCACAGATGTTTCATGCCAGCAATGCCACTCAAATACTTCGTAATACCCAGCGTTGCCGATAGTTGGTCGGTAGATGGCTTTTGCTTCACCATTTCCAGGGGAAGCAATAGCATAAGCAAACATATCAAACCAACTCGCCACCCGCATGGTGTAATATGGATTACCATCAACTGGATCAGGGTATTGAGTCCAATTGCCGATAAACTCTGGCTCTGCTGTGCCAGGCGATGTCCCCATATCGACATTATCGATAATGATACTATAAATTATCGTTTTCGGCGATTTCACTAACACATAGCCGTCTCCAATATCTCCGAGATCGGTGCTACCACCCCAGAGAGTGGTATTATCAAATAATTTTCCATTGTTATGATCAGGAGCCTGTCCGCCCTGGAACCGGTAATAAGGTCCTTCATAGCCAGCAAGTGTTTGCAAATCGGTATTGGTTACGACCTGGGGCGAGCCACTCACATTGACCACCGATGCGCCGTTATCAAAAAATCGAACCCAAACCCCGGTATTGTTGATTTCCTGACCAGGTCCTTTTGGATAGCCGAGGTCGACCAGAAATTCATCATAAAATTTATTATAATAGTGTTCATAAGAACCAGGATCGGAAAAGCTATAATAACCATCGCCATAAAGCGTGGTCGTTAAATGGAAACGCATCATTCTAAAATCATTTTTGCTATCACTTTCATAGTCAAAAAAGATGGTATGTGGTTCTCTGAGCGTTTGCATAAACTGATCATAAATCTTTTTCGACCAGCTCCACGTCATCCCACCATTTGCGTGCTCTAAAAAATTACCATTCGTTTCGGCGTGATGATGGTAATGCCAGGATCCCGAGTTCACCATTAACAACTTCTCAGGCGACATCAATTGGCGCAATTTTTTAAATAAAATATCCACGCCAGCATTCCAGTGATTCACCACCCATTCTTCGCCGTGTTCATTAAAATCATTAACACCATTGCCATCAAGATCCGTATCCCAGCCGAGGTTGTCACTTACGACATGATATTTCCACAACTCCGCATCCTGGTAATACAAGCCATCGGTAGCCACACCATCGAACACGGTTAAATCTATTCGCTGCATTAACATCTCGGGCAGGTAATCGCAGACCCTTTTGCCACCATACTGTGTTGATGGCGGGCAAATATCGCTTAGATTGGCATAATAGCTGCCTGGGCCGCCATATTCGATTTTAGAGCCATCAGCATGAAGAATGTACCACTCTTCCGGGAATGGTTTAATATAAGTGCCAGCATTCCAATCACTGGTGGGCACAATCACCACATCTGGATTCAGGCGTTTAATTCTCTTTGCCCATTCCACATCTATGATGGCGGTGCTAATCAGGTCAAACTGGGCATACCACTCATCAACAGCGCCAGACCATTGATGGATACCCAAACGGGGATATCGATGATTCACCTGGGCATTTAAATCCCCCCCTACTGCAATAAGCAGTATAACAGCGATCACGATTGATTTTTTCAACATTTTCAATCTCCACTTACTGTTCACCTCATCATTTCACTTTCCCCCAGGTTTTTTGCTCAATCCTCTCTGGATGCTGGATGCTCGATACTGGATACTCGATATTCGATAAAACACCCAGCATCAAGAATCCAGTATCAGGTATTTTTCAATCTTTACTTTTTTGGTAAGGTTTTTTCAATTTGTAATTTGGCATTTGAAATTTTAAATTTATTTGATTTTGGTCATTTTGGAACTTGGAATTTGCAGCTTGCTGCCTTATGCTGTCTTTTTTTTTAGAAAATTCCGAATAAAATCCAGGTCCTCATCTGAAAAAGTTTTGAATAAATACAACAAAGAAAAATAGATAACCGTTGACAAAATTGCCAGTCCGATGAAATAAATTCTATTCAGTAGCAGAATCATCAAAAGCATCACCAGACCGCTCAGTACTAATTTCCAAAAAATTGCCCCCAATTTGTTATAATCAAATTTGATCACATTCTTTAAAATGAAAGGTATTTGCAAGCCGACATAAATAAGAATTGAAATCATTGCCGCGATGGCCGCTCCAATGTAACCGTATTGATTGATCAGAACAATGCTGAGTATACTATTACATGCCAGGGCAATTGCGTTGACACGCAGGTCGATTCGCTGGTTATTGCTCGCTAATAAAGCATACGCAAATACTTGTGAAATCGAATAAGGGATAATGATCCAGACCAGGATTCTCAGTACATCGGCGGATTGTTCAAAACCAGCTCCAAAAGTGAAATAAAAAATTTTATCTGCCATCAATGTCATAATTACCGTTATCGGGATGGTGGCAACCATCAGGTATTGCAAAGATTTTTTACAGGCGTATTGAAAGCTCTCCGCACGTGATTCATACAGCCCCGATATAACCGGGAAGAATGCGGTAAAAAAACTTTGAATCAACGTGATTAAAAAAAGCACAAACCGCTTTGCTCCAGCATAAATCCCGGCTGCGTCGTTACCATGTATTTTATTTAAAAATACGAGCAATAAAG
>CBFDBN010000029.1:0-18089 GCA_965603055.1 uncultured bacterium
ATTGATTGGATGTGGCTTTATCATGACTATCCGCAAAATAATCCTGATGTAAAAGACGCATTGATCAACGTCGGACTTTATCATGGGGGGATCAGTGTCACATTCGATACCACCGATGTAATCTTGAATATTGAAAACGCTGATACAAGCACCATTACCTATAAATTTACTATCACTAATAATGATGAGAATGATTTATATATATTTGATCCAGAAAATACAGGAAGTAGTTTATTTCACTATTATACCAATGGTCCTGTCTTCAAGAATTTGGAGAGTGGAAAACTTTATGAATCCAGATGGAAAACTATTGTGAAACCACCCTCGCAAGATTATTGGTCACCAGACTGGTTTATAAAGTTAAAAAGTGGTCATTCTATCAAGAGAACCGTGTCATTAAAAGGTTATCCCTATTTTCCAACTGGTGAATACATTTTTCAATTCAAGTATAATGGACCAAGAAAAGAAATGGAAAGAGAAGTAAGAGAAATTGCAGATGGCCGCTACTGGCTCGGTCCAACACGTTCAAATATATTGGTTTTTAATTTTAAAGCGACAGACAATTTATCACCGGTCATACAAAAGATAGTAAAAAAGAACAACCGTTTTCTGAATGAGTTCTTGCTCATTACTTCAACCCAACAAGAATTTGGATTAGAAAGGAGGTGATATCTATGCTTGTACGAAGGTTTATTCCCATAAATTAATTAAATAATGTGAGAAGATACATTAATCAGATGAAACATCATCACCAATAGGAGGTAAATTATGAAAAGGATTAGCCTTATTTATGTGCTCTTTTTCTTAATTCAGACCTCGTAATCTAATAGTAAAAAAGTCCGATTTTTTGGACGCTATTTTTTGTCCAAAGGGGATTCGCCCACTTCAATTAGCAACCATTTTCCTTGAGGTGTTTGCGCTCCTTGGGCTGTTAGCCGACGACACAGTTGCTCCTGAGCCAGTCGACGTTTGGGTTGTTGCAATGGTTCCAATCGGACCATAACCTCATTTTTGGTACTTTTTATCCACCCCTGACAATCAGTGATGGCATAAAATAAATCAACCAACTCATTTTCCTGATTAAAAAGCGGGCGTAACCAATCTGTCAACTGTTTACGGGCGTTCCAAACCGAACACGTCACAAAATCGAACAGATTTTTCCCTTCATTATCAATCCGTTGAAAACAGCGGTAATTTTCTAAGCTGGAAACAGCTACTCTGTTCGGCAATTGACTCTTTTCTTGCTGCAACCGTTCTAGTTCCGCTTCCTGTTCCGCAATCGTATTTTTCAATTGCTCCCGAATACTGTTTTTACGTGACTTACCGTCTTTATTCACGGCTTCGTTGGCAGCGGCAAATTTTTTGTAAAACTTATTCAGGCCATTTTTAAGTCGCTTGATAATACGCTCTTGTTCCTTGATGGCGGGATTGGCAATTTCTTGATTTTCGCTTTTTGCTAATTTAAATCCCGGGTGATAGTGATAAGGATGTCGATGGCCGAGGTGTTTAAACGTGTTTTCCGAAGCGCCCCAGCGGCTCAATATCGCAGCGACACAATCCTGGCTACTCATTGCTTTGTCACCAGACCAGGCCAGCCCGCTCGTGCGGCGGTTGCTGCTTTTGTTCCAGATATAAAATCGTCGCAATGTAAAACTGTGTTTTTCAGTCTCATCGGTCGAATTTTCTGGCATATAAGTAAACGACTTTTCGCCTTCAAAATAACAATATTCCTTGTCGTTGAACTTTAAATCCTTGATAAACAAAGCATCATCAAGCGCTGCCAGTTTCTTCTTATCCGCGTCTTTTTCCCAGGTGGAAAAAGGAATTCCGCGCTTTACCAGTCCCCAGAAAAAACCCGTCCCATTTCCTTCCCTGTCAAAAACCATCCCGGGACACTCAGCAACATCCGCAGCCCATTTTTCGCACAATGTCATGATATGATTACGTAAATCCCCCTTACCTTCTTGAATCTCAAAATCAACGATGCGGCCACTGGCATCGCAAGTCACCAGGTTGGTCTGACCCGGAAACACCATTCGGCGTTGGGTATTGTAGGCCCAACGAACCTTGTTCTTGCCAGTATAGGGTAATAGATGACCATCGGTGAACCATAACCACAGCGCTACCAACCCGGCACGAATCTGGTACTGAAAATAGTCCTTCTTCAACAACTTAGACAACTGCGGTTGGGCCACACGGTAGAACCATTGCCATACCGTTGGCCGCGAGGGAATCCGTTTGATTCCTAATACCGCACCAGCCTCACGCACCCGAACATTCTTTAGTTGCTCAATCGAGCGGATATTGCGAGCAGCCATCAACAAAAAGATCATAAAGAGCTTGTAGCCACAACCAAAATAACCCATTATTAACTGCAGCCATTTCCACTCGGTGATCAGCGGAATCAGGTAACTAAAAACACCAGCATAACGCGTCGCTTCCCAATCATGTTGCTCAAAAAATGGCTGTTCGCGGTTCTCTACCGACTTTGCTTTACCGTTATAACCAAACGAAAATGTTAACTTTGACTGAATTTGTTCTCGCTGCTCACGAGTCTGTTGCCGTATTTCCGCCACCAGTTGCGCCTTATTTCCCAGCACAAAATTGTTCGACGCTATTCCCCCAGATTCACTTCGGCGCTTGCCCGTCACAGAAACATTGCCATCAATCAACCCTTTTAAACCAAAATGTTTCTTTATTTCAACGTAATTGTGGATGGTCTGGCGACTGATGTTTAACACTAACGCTAATTTAGTCTTTTCAGCACCCAGTTCTACCATCTCTATTATCAATAGCTTGGTGGCTATCTTATCGGAAAGATCAACTTTCTTGATATAAGTGCCCTTACGGTAAAGAGTCGCCGTTTGTTTTACTCGATTTAAATCTAAAATTAAACCGCCACCAATATCATGATGATTTTTATCGTTGCCAGCTATTCCTTCAAATAAAATATGTTGTGCCATTACAGTACCTCTCTTTGCATTGAGTTGATAAAACATAGCAAAGAAAGTGATAAATTGCAAGTTCTTTTTTACTTTTATTTATTTTATCTTTTATAATTAATGAAATTAATATAATAAACGTCCAATTTAATGTATAACACTAATTATATTAAATGGTTGTTTGAGTTGTAATTTTATGGATTAACGAGGTCTGTAGTATTAAAAATTCAACAATTCACCCTATACACTATTCTCCCTTTCACTTCTAACTTTTTACTTATAACTTCCAACTTCCAGCTTCTCACATCTCTTTCATGTGCGGATAAGGAAAATCCAGCGGGGGTAGAAAATTCTCCTTAATCGTTCTCGGCGATACCCATCGCTGGAGATTGATAATGCTTCCGGCTTTATCATTGGTTCCTGAGGCACGACTTCCACCAAAAGGCTGCTGACCAACAACTGCGCCCGTTGGTTTATCATTGATATAAAAATTCCCTGCTGCATGGGTGAGAATTTCAGTGGCTTGAATAATGGCAAAGCGATCAGTCCCAAAAATTGCGCCAGTCAGTGCATACGGTGAAGTTTCATCACATAGATGCAAAGTTTGCTCGTACTGATCATCAGGATAAACGTAAATTGTTAGCACCGGTCCGAAAATTTCCTCTTCAATTAATTTAAATTTTGGATTGGTTGTCACGATAATTGTTGGATCAATAAAATATCCTTTCGAGTCATCATAATCTCCACCGGTAAGAAATTCTGCCTCAGAAGAATCCTTCGCAAAATCGATATAACTGGTTATGGTATTAAAAGCGCCTCGATCGATCACAGCGCACATAAAATTGGTAAAATCTTCCGGGTTTCCCATGCGAATTCTCTTTACCGCAGCAACTAATTTTTCTTTCAAAACATCCCAGGTGCTTTGTGGAATATAAGCCCGTGATGCAGCCGAACATTTCTGACCCTGGTATTCAAAAGCGCCTCGAATAATTGCCGTGGTCAATACATCTAAGTCAGCAGAATTATGAGCAAAAATAAAATCCTTGCCACCGGTCTCCCCTACGATTCGGGGATAAGTTTTATAACTGGCAATATTATTTCCAATTGTTTTCCACATATTTTGAAAAACTTCTGTTGATCCAGTGAAATGAACACCAGCCAGATAAGGACTTGCCATAACCGGATCACCAACTGATGCGCCGGGACCGGGAACCATATTAATCACGCCATCTGGCAATCCAGCTTCTTTTAGCAGTTGCATGATAAAATATGCCGTATAAACTGTTGAGGACGCCGGCTTCCAGAGCACGACATTTCCCATCATAGCAGGAGACGTGGGTAGATTTCCAGCAATCGAGGTGAAATTAAAAGGTGTGACGGCAAAGACAAATCCCTCTAACGGACGCTGCTCCACATAGTTCCAGCATGCAGTTGAAGATTGCGGCTGCTGGTGATAAATTTGCTGCATGTAATAGGGATTAAACCGATAAAAATCAATTAGCTCACAGGCAGCGTCAATTTCCGCTTGAAAAACAGTCTTTGATTGACAGAGCATTGTGGCGGCATTTAAAATCGGGCGATATGGACCAGCCAACAGTTCTGCCGCTTTTAAAAAAATTGAAGCCCTCGCTTCCCAGCTCATCGATGCCCAGGCTGGTCGGGCTGCTACAGCAGCTTGAATCGCCTGATCTACCTCTTTCTCACCAGCCTTATGATAAATTCCCAGTAAATGCTTTGTATCATGCGGACAGCGACATTCGACAGTATTGCCAGTCCTGACTTCCTCGCCTCCAATTATAACAGGGATTTCGATCTCTTTTCCTTTCAACTCGCTAATTTTAGCTTTCAAGTGTTTTTTCTCCGGGCTTCCTGGCTCATAAGACAGAATTGGTTCATTTTTGGGAATAGGAACATTGAAGATGCCATTGGTCATATCATCTCTCCTTTATGGTTTAATCGTTATTCACTGAATTTATTATTAATAGAGACATTAAAATATATTCCAAACCAAATCTCTGTTTTTTGGGCAAGAAATTTAAAAAGCTTTTTAACCTCGAATTTCTTTTAATTTATGTTTGCAGCTTGCTGCGCCTGGTGATATTATTGAAAATCAACAAAGTCATAACAATGATCTATCTATCCGGAATTGTATATCTATTGTAATGCACTTGTGATGCAGTATTTAATACTAATGGAATATTTGACTGATCCATCTTTGCCAAATGGCTTAACATTAATTGTTTTAGGCTGTTAAATCGATCAATATTTTCAGGTAAAACTGGATCCCCCGAAGTATTTTTTATTTTTAGTGGATTGACCGGGCGACCATTATCATAAAAAGAATAATGAAGGTGTGGACCTGTTGCCAGTCCAGTACGTCCTACATAACCGATGATCTGTTTTTGCTTAACTCTAACACCTTTGTTGACACTCTCGCCAAATCGACTGAGATGACCGTATAGTGTTACAAATCGACCATTTTTGTGTTGAATTTTGACGAAATAACCGATACCTTTGTCGTAGCCTTTATCAATAACAACTCCGTCTGCTGAAGCAGAAACCGGCGTACCCTTTGGAGCAGCATAATCGATTCCAAAATGGGGACGATATTTTTTAAGAATCGGGTGGCGACGTGAATACGAAAAATAAGAGCTAATTCGTCGATAATTTAAAGGCGATTTAAGAAAGGTTTTCTGAAATGAGCTCCCGTTTAGATCGTAATAACCATCATCGCCGGGGCTGTTATTAAAGTAAATGGCTGTAAAGGTATCGGAGGCAGAAATATATTGAGCGGCAAGAATTTTTCCATATTTAACGAATTCATCTGATTCAGCAACATAAGATTTTTCATATACAATTTTAAATTGATCTCCAACCCGCGGATCAATAAAAAAATCGATATCCCACTGGAAAATATCTGTGTACGCTAATAACAGTTCCGGGCTTTCTCCCTCATCTATAACTGCATCATAAGCGGTCGTTTGAATATTTCCCTTCAAATATTTTGTTTTATTGAATAATTGTACACTCTCTTCAAAAGCTGAATATTTATTTCTCCCGGTCAGGAGAACACAGTATTTTGTTTCAACTGTTGGAGTATAGGTGAAAGAAAACAAATTACCGAGGCTGTCAACCTCCAATTCATAACTTTCGCCTGGTTTTAACCTTCGAACCGAATAGATATCCTTAAATTTTTCGATAACGGGTTGAACAATTTCTGCGGTGATGCCGTTCTTGCTTAATAAACCAGATAGGGTTTCTCCCTTTTTTATGGTATCAAAAATTTTAAATTTGTTGTTAGTTTTCAAAGGATTGGCAGAGATAGCGGGCAAGTCAATGGTTAATTGATCTTTTTGACTATCAGGATAAAACGCCAGTACGACTACAAATATTATTAAAGCCAGCAGAACGCTTTTTACCGATTTTATCATTCCCTCACAATTCCTTGTTAGTTTTCTCCATGCTGAGATAATATAATGATTATTACAGAATTTGTCAAGTGTCAATTAACGAATTGTAACATTCATTTTATCAATTGAGAAATTTGTTTGAACTCAGGTGTTCCAGCACGCTCCAACAATTCGAATAATGCTGATTCTGTTGAGGTTAGAATAACACCAGCCTGTTCCATGCGATCTATTGCAGCTTCGTGATCTAATTTTCTTCGAGAGGATATAGCATCTATGACCAGGTGGACCTGAAATCCTTCGGCAAGCAAGTCTAAACAGGTTTGCAGGACGCATACATGCGTCTCGATGCCACAGACAACAACTTGTTTTATTATGTTTTTCCTCAACTGTTCCATAAGCGGCTCTGCGGCGCAACAACTGAAATTCAATTTTTCAATAATTCCGGATTGCCCCAAAGCTGCTAAAATGAACTTATCTGTCGGACCAAGTCCCTTGCGATATTGTTCGGTAATGAAAATTGGGACATTCAAAATTTTTAATCCCTTGATTAATTTTACGGTATTTTTTACAACACGTTCACGAAATTTCATCACAGCGTTAATTCGTTCCTGGATATCAATAATTAGAAGCCCGGCTGTTTTATTATTCAAGATCGTTTTGTGTCTCGTCATAAGTTTATCTCCCTTTTTTTGAAACTGAAATGAATCGATATATCACTTAGTTAATGTTACAAACAAAGAAGATAAAAATCAAGCATTATTTTCAAAAATAGTAATGACAAGGGTAAATGGCGGATTGAGGTTATCCCTGTGTTAGGATTGTACAATTCTAAAATTATGAATGATTCTAAGGATTGGATGTTTCCATAGAATAAAATAGTTTTTCAAATTAAGTAATGAAAAATCAACCATGCTGCTGGTAAAATAGTAATTGCAAACAGGATTGTTTGCTTTACAATCATCGAAAAACGCCAAGGGAAGGTAAGCTTTTTGGTTTTTCATGACAATATTTTAAAAATAGACATTCCAGAATACTTTCCGGAGCCTGGTAATTTAGCTCTGCGTAAAGTGGTGTGGTTCGTCGAAACGAATTGGTATCGATACGCAACTGAAAAAGCCGCTCTTCACCAAATTTACAGATTACAACACCATCCCTCTGGGTTTCGCAGGTAAAAATGCCTTTTCCCAGGTAGATTCCCGGGTAAGTTTTGTTTGGCTCAATTTCATTAAATAACGTCATTGAATCGCCAAATTCCAACTCTTCTATGGATGAAGGAAACGAGATTGCTTCATTTTCAACACTCAATACTTTTTTTAGCTTGCTAAATTTTCTTTTTTCCAGAGTTCTAAGAATCTGTTGAGCTTCTCCCGCCACCTTGACAAATTCTGATAGTGTTTGTTCCGCTATCGGGGCGATATTGAAGTCTTCTTTATAGGCATAGCGAGTAACGATGCGGGTCCAGACTGCTTTTTCAGATTCAATCGTTGGAACAGCTTCCAGGTTTAATATTTTAATTTCGTATCGCGCTGCTTTTGGTTCCAGTTGAGCGGGAATATTTACATAAATAGAATACTCTCGTGCCAGGTTGTCCGGACGCGGCGGTTTGGAGTCAAGTATGGTATCAAGATCATCGCGCAGGCTGACTTTACGATTTCGGATTGACTGAATAATTGCCCGATAAACCGCACGAATTGAATTCTGCTCAATATCGTCTTCTTCGTAGGCACAACCAAAAGTCTGGATATAATCATGTTGTTTATAGGTATCCTCAATGGGGATGAGCATAACTTTTAACATCGTATCTAACAATGTCGTGTATTTCTGTGATTTCCAGCAGTTGTCAAAATTTATTCTTTGAGCAAATAATCCCGATGAAACAATAAGGATCAAAAATAGCATTAAACCAATTATACTTTTCCAATTTCGCTTCATATTACATGTACCTTAAATTTTTTTTAAACATTGGTATACCAGCTTAATTAATTCGGTGGGTACTTCAGTCTCCGGGCTGAATTCCTCCGTGACTTCTTTTGCGATTATCCAGGATAGCATCCATTTACTCCAACAGTTATGATAATTCAGGGTTTGTACATGCCGGTAAATTACCTCGGATACTGTATTGGTGAATTTGTTTCGAATCCAGGCATCTTTAATATTGAAAATTAAATTGCTATCCACTTTATCCAGGCAAGAGTTTGTCACTTCGTTTAAAATGATTAATCGTTCCATTTCGTTATTTTTGTTAGAGCCCCTGGATTTTTGAATCCGTTTTGAATTCCTGCCATTCCCTTCCACGGTGGATAAATTATCCGTAATTGATTGGGTAAATTTTGGTTTTTTGGTGTCTGGATTCTCATACATGATGAACCAGTCAACCAGCGGCTCGACAAGATAATCGTGTTGCTGATTGGCTCGGATATACAGTGCTGAAAGAAAAACATGTCTTGCTGTCTTCCCTTTTGATCTCGGTTTGATGAAATAAGAACCCTCCGGGAGTGCCAAAAAAGTGTTGCTTCGTCCATCGTTCATTAATACTTTTTTAAATGTATCTTTAATCAGGTTTTCAGCCGAATTATAGGTATATTTGGCTTTATCAATGGGACTTTCAACACGAACGAATTCCATCTCGTCGATATCCAGGTTAGTCGTAATTTTAAAATCCCTGAGATATAAATTGACTTTTCCAAATGCGTATAAATCACTTCCCTTATGATCAATTACATCAATCAATCGATTGTATTCCTTAGCGCCGACCAGAATCGGTTCTGGTAATCTTTTAAAGAGGGCAGGAATATTGTCCACATTATCAAACATTGCCAGGGCGCGATAGTAATCATAACATGCTTTCTCATAATACTCAAGGTTTAGCGGGGCTTTTTCAAGGTAAATCAATGCCCGATAAATCAACGCCCGAGCCGCGATATCACGCGGTGCTTCCAATTTTCCAAATCCTGATAGCGATAACGTTTCATATATTTCAAGAAGTTGACCCACATAAACTGAGATGATATCTTCGAAGGCGCGTAATTCAGCCAAACTCGATTTTTTTTCATAATATATTTTTTGATATTCCCGGTAAGTATTTTGAATGTCGAATTCATATTTTTCCATTTGCGGAATCAGAATTCTGTCCAACGACTGCCCCCTTCCCGATGAAAAAGGAACAATCAAGATAAACAACCCAAGCCACCAAAACCTTCTGCGCATAGTAAACCTTCTATTCTTTAATATCGTGCAAAGAATTTAATAAATTGAAATCTTTATTTTTATCATCAAGTAAATCTGCAAGCCGGGTATACATCTTCCGACCAATCCAGACTTCATAAGGCAATTTTTTATTCATTATTGGAATGGTTATTCCTTTATAGAGCTGAAGCGCGTGTTTATAGTCACTTACAGCTTTGTCAAAATTTTCACTCGCCTCTTTTGATCGCTCAAGATAGGTCAACGATCTGAAAATTAATGCACGGGCAGCGACGCCGCGATAAGTTTCTAATGAAGAACCGGCTAATCTTTCCATCGTACTGAAAATTTCCAGTATCCGGTCAACATAAATAGATAGCAGGTTTTCAAACGCAATCATTTCTGCTATATTTCGATCATCCTGGTAAAGAAATTTCTGCAGTTCGTTATAACTTCGAACCACATCATTTTCATAATCAACCATTTGCTGTTCAAATTTGGTCTTAATAATAGACTGGCAATATCCTTGATCAAAAAGTATAATAATGAATAAGAGGAAAAACAATAAATTCTTGAGCCGCATTATTAGTTTCCTCCTCTTTGATTGGAATAAAAGGATTTTTGAGATAATATTTTAATAATCGGTCTAAGCCAGTGTAACACCGATTGCAGTCCAAACCGCTCCGCGATCTGTTGATAAACCTGGGCAAATTGAAGCAGTTCTTTGGCAGTTTGCGGATTTATTGAGCTATAAATTTGTGGAATCGTAATATGATTAATCTCCAGTACTGCTTTCCAGGCTTTGTCAACCATATCCACTGCAAACTTTTCATCCCCGAGTTCATAGCCCACATCAGACAATTTTAAATAGAGATCCTCGTAGCCTTCCCACTGGAATTTTTGTTTCAATCCACCCTGACCGTCAGGAACGAGCAGTTCTTCGCCAATACGTCGGGCATGATAAAATGAATTCATTCGATCCTTAGAGGTCGTAATGCTGAAATAGTAGTCAACTAATCTGAATATCGAATTCCCATAGACTTTCTTAATTTCATTCTCCAGATCTCTTGGTATATCTGAACGATGTTCCTGTAGAATGGTGTAGGCCTGGCTGGCTTTTTCACGGGCATATTGAAGCTCGGTTTCTCTTCGGCTGTTTCGACCATATTTCTCCATGAATAACGCAACCTTGGTAAGCTCTTTCAACATTTCAGCTTTGCGCTGGGTACTTTTGGCAAATCTCAGCGCCAGCTCGAGGTAGCCGCGACAGATGCGATAGGTCGAGTCATAAGGATCGTTTTTAAACAATTGCTCAGCTTCAAAACCTCGCGCTCGCCATTCATTTCCCCGAAGGTTATACTCATCATCAATCGCGCGTCGGTAATAGACACTAAAAAATACACTATCTTCCGAAGCCAAATTTCTTTTTCGGGCTAAATCGCAGCCCAGGCGGATCATGAAACTGGTAAACCGACCCGTTGTGAGCGCGCTATCCGGGGGCGTAATTGAAATTTCCACTGCTTGCTGGATAAAAATTTTGAGCTTGTTGAGGAGATCGTTGGATACTGTCCACTCATCTCTGGCATAGAGACCCAAAATTCCCCGCCAGGCGTTGACCAGCCCTTCTAAATCACGTCCATTTTTCAAATTGATCGCCCGCAAAGATTGCATATAGCCGTAATTGAACGATATCTCCGGATCTCCATAAAGTTCATAACTTTTGATTAATGAGTTAATCGCTTCCTCGAGTTGATCCATATTTTGTTCTTGCGAGTAAATCCTGAACTCTGAAAATCCTTTATAACGATAGACATTTTTCATCACATCGGTATAACGACACTCGGCATCAGGATAGTTTTGTTCGCACCGGTCGATAATCTGCTTACATAGATTCACAACCGTTGCAAAATTGCCATCTTCGTACTCGCCGCGTACTTTTTCATACAGCGATCTGACATCCTGGGCAATGGCTGCCTGGCTTAGTATCACAAAAATAGCGAGAAAAACACATAAACCACACTTCTTCATCTGTTGTATCTCCAAAAATTTTATTTGATTAAAGGCGATATATATCAGTGCCGCGATTTTTTTTAATAGAAATTTGATGGAAAAAATCTCTCCGAGAAACTCCGTGCTCTCCGTTCCTCGCTGTGAAATGATAACAATTATCGACAATCCGCCGACGGATAGATGTTGCGCTATATGCTTCTAAATATTTTGCTCACGTGTCAGGTCAGTTATTATACCGGGGAGTTTTTGAGTTACTGCGCCATTTCTTCCATTGTCTCCCTTCATCTCGGCAGTATTTCAATCGAACTTCCTCAAAATACTTTTTTTCATTCTCTGGAATTTCAGCTTTGTCAGCAAGATCGCACGCCATCACAATAATAAATTTAGCGAATGAACCTGAATAATTTTTATTAGGGATTGGCTTAGAAAATTTCTCTGCAACTCGGATGAATAGCTTGATCTTATCGATAATTTCTACTGAAACCTGCCAGCTATTTCTGGCATAGAGACTCAACAAAGATTCCCAGGCGATTACAAGACCGCTGAGATCGGTTCTATTGCCAATAAGAATTGCATTGAGCGCCTGTAAATACCCTCTCAAAAATTGAACATCTGGATCTTTAAATAAATTGTAACTATAAGATAAAGATTCAATTGCATCAGATAATCGTTTCGGTTTTAGCTCCTTTTTATAAATTTCAAATTCAGTAATCCCCTTGAAACGATAGATATCCTTCATGATATTGGTATACCAGCATTCCGGCTCAGGGATTGTTTCACATATTTGAATCACCTGTTTGCACAGGTTCAAAGTCGTATAGTAACGATTTTGATTGAAATCTGTCGTAATCTTCTCATATAGATCGACAACTGGCTGACAGAATCCTGGAGTTGATAAGAATAAAGAAAATAGGATAACCAATAAGGAATACTTTTTGAATCTTATCAAATTTCGAGATCTGGATAATCTAAAATAAACATACATATTTTTCTTATAATACTGGCAAAATGTGTATTTTGAGGGAAAATATTTATAGTGTTAATCGAATTAATGAATCGAAAGCCTTCTGCAATTCTGTGACCTGCTGTCGAGGACGATTACCGGTTACACGAATAATCACTTTTCCTCCTTTTGACCAGAATATCTCGTGAATAACTCCATCACTATAATTGAAGGTGACAATCAAGCCTTTTCTCGTTCGCTGAATATTCTCTGGCAATTTTCCGAAACGATTTTTATCCAAACGATCGAGAGCAGCATTTATTTTATTCCAGAGACGATATTCACTCGTTCCAATCGTCGACGCTGATTCTATTAACAGAAACTGGTTTTCATTAATATTTATCAATTCGGTGTCAGTCTTAATAGCCTCGTTCTTTTTAGATACATTATCCACAGCCATTGGGGGGCCATCCAGGTCCACCCCATCGTCCACAACTCTTTTGCTGACATTATCGGTCGCCGGGTTGAAATCCAGACCACCGCCATCATGATTTCTGAATTTGTTTAATTCTGAACTGATATCAAGCGCTTCGCTTCCTTCTAAGCGAGATCGATCTCGTGTAAAACCAGCATAAGCGATATTATCTATCTGGGAATTTGCTAATAAATTATTATCAGGTTCTAATTCGATTTCCAGGGTAACATCTTCTAACTCTTCACGAATTTTGCGAACATCGTTATTCTCATTTTTAACGATGACCGTATAATTTGTTATCATCTCCTGAACCGGTGGAGGCGGGGGCGGCGGTTCTTCCTGCTCGGTAATAGGAATATCTATTACCTCTAAAGCCACTCTTAAATTTTCTTTATCACCATGCTCTTTTTTTTTATCTGGAAACAACTGAAAAAGAATCAACGTCATGAGGAGACTTAAAATCAAAGATTTCTCAATATATTTTCGATAATTGCTAATTTGCTCTGCTTTCTGATTCTTTGGGATTTTTCTCGCGATAATAAATTTGTGGCGTCCAGTTAGAAAATTCTTAATAATCATCTGCGTCCTTCTTGCCAAAAAGAATTCATAGTAGAATTAACGATCACTTTTGCTTGTCAAATATTATGCCAGCTCCCTGGTTAATTATAATAATTTGATTATAATATAATTATAAGTTGGAATTAGCTTATTTTCCATAAAAACAATGTATCATAATGAAACATGATGTTTAGTTATAATACAATCCAATGAAATTGGTATTTCTCGTATTCCTCATTTTACAAATAAAAATATATAACTTGATTTTCAAAGATATTTTTGTAAATTATAGCTATTGCAAAAATACTAATTGAATCACTTTAATACACATCATTGTTGCGAGGGATTACAATTTTTTTGAATTCAATATTTAATTGGGAAATGGTTAAGCCAATCAAATTAGGGGGCAGAACAAATAAAGCGCCTTGCTAGATTATCATAACTCTTTTATAAAAACATTGAGCGAAAGTTTCAAAAATTACAAAGAATTATTTTGCTCTCATTACTCAACTTGTTGAAGGAGGAAAAAGTGCGAATTTTAATTTCACGAATGCTAATTGTAATCTTCATTCTATCTTCTTGTCTATCGGTTTCAGCCGACGATGGCATGTGGATGCCACATCAGATGAGTGAGCTTGATCTGAAAGCTTTTGGGCTACAAATGAATCCAACAGATCTGTATAAAAAAGATGGCAGCGGATTGATGAGTGCCGTGGTCTCACTCGGCGGGGGAACTGGAGAATTTGTCAGTAAAGACGGACTAATCCTGACCAATCATCACGTTACATTTGGCGCGCTTCAGCGGGCTTCAGACACCGAACACGATTATATTCAGAATGGATTTATTGCCTGGGATCGAGAACAGGAAATTCCAGCCCCGGGTTATATCGCCGATGTGCTGCTGGGCTATGAAGAGGTAACAGCTAAAATGACAGCGGCGATCAAGCCGAACATGAGCTATCGCCAGAAATATGATGCGCTTGATAAAATTGAAAAAAAGCTGATTGCAGCGGCTGAGAAGGCTGGAAAAGATATTCGCTGCCGAATTGCTTCAATGTACAGTGGCAACAAGTATTATCTTTTTAAATTTAAACGGATGCAGGACATTCGAATCGTCTATGCCCCGCCTCGCGACCTGGGTAATTTTGGCGGTGAAATCGATAATTGGATGTGGCCTCGTCATACCTGCGATTTTGCTTTCCTGAGAGCCTACGTTTCAAAAGACAATATTGGCGTTGAATATAACCGGGATAACGTTCCTTATCAGCCTAAGTCAATTATCAAGATTTCGCTTGAAGGTGTGCAAGATGGTGATTTTACTTTTGTGATGGGATACCCGGGAAGAACATATCGCAATTACACGCTTCCTGAGCTTTTAAATGACCTGGATCGGATGAAACAGGGCATCCAATCCAGAAAGGAAATTATTGCTTTTTTTGAAGACGCCGGCCAGGATAATAAAGCGGTAGAAATTAAATATGCCAGCAAGGTGAAAGGGCTTTACAATGGATTGAAAAATTATCGTGGAAAGCTTGAAGGAATGGAAAAAATTAGCCTGGTCCAAAAAAAGAAAGCGCAACAATTGCAATTCACGGAATGGGTAAATGCCGATCCAAAACGGCAAAACAGGTATGGGAGCATATTGGAAAAGGTAAAAATCTTCATGGAGAAATATAAGCAGTTCAATAAAAAAAATCAGCGTTTGTCCCAATTAACCAGCAGCTATTACGGTTCCACAGTTCTTTCACAAGCTTATCTCATCTATCGGGCGGTTCAAGAGCGACAGAAACCAGATTTGGAACGGGAGCCTAATTTTCAGGACAGAAATTTTGAACGATTGAAATTGGGAATCAAACTTGCCGAACGAGGTTACGATCTGGAAACTGATAAGGCATACTTTAAACATCAACTGAAAAAAATGTTTGAAAGCCCAATTAGTGAAGTTCCAGCCGTGTTCAGAGATATAATCTTTAAAAAATCAATGAAAGCTCAAGATGAATATGTTGATGAGCTGTTTGCGAAAACCACAGTAGCAGATCCAGAAAAACGGCTTCAATATATTGAAATGAGTCCTGGCGAGCTGGAAAAGCTTCACGATCCCATGATCCAACTGTCTGCTGAATTGGAAAAAGAAATTGAGGTTTTGCGAGAAGAAAGTAAATCCCTCAGCCAGGAGCGGCTGGAATTGAAGAAAGCTTACCTGGATGCAGTATTGAAAATGAAAGACAGTAAAATTGCACCTGATGCCAACGGCACTATCCGCTTCACTTATGGCAATGTGGAAGGCTACCGTCCAAAGGATGCGACTTACTACCGTCCGTTAACTTCATTAAAAGGTGTCATTGAAAAAGATACCGGTGAATTTCCCTTTCACGTACCGGGTAAACTTAAAGAACTTCACCTGGCAAAAAATTTTGGTCGCTATACTGATAAGCAGCTCAATAGCGTTCCAGCTTGCTTTTTGAACACGACTAATGTCACTGGTGGAAATTCGGGTTCACCGACACTAAACGCCAAAGGAGAACAGGTCGGTATTATTTTTGATATGACTTATGAGAGCGTGATCGGTGATTATTATGTCATTCCAGAACTGCAGCGGACGATTAGTGTTGATATTCGCTATGTGCTTTTTATTACTGACAAATTTTCCGGGGCTAAGCATTTGTTAGCGGAGATGGGATTGTAGTCTATTACCTTAGAATTTGTCAACCTGTGGAGAAGTTCTTTTATTCATTTTCACCCACAGATTGAATAAGTCCCACAGATTTTTTTTTAAATATTTCATCTGTGGGTTTCTTCAATCTGTGGGGAAGGCTATTGAAGTTTGATTGAAAAATAATACCACTTTACCTACTTAATCAGGACTTATGAGAATATGAAAACACTGAAGATATTTTTAATCATATTTTTTGTCGTTATTTTTCTGTTCATTGTTGTTATCCCGGCTATCTTTTTGATTTTCGGCATCCAATCAAAACCATTGGTTACTCCAGGCAAAACCCTCACCTACGAAGATGTGGAACGGGTAAAACAATTAATGCGGGAAAATAACCCGCGCCGGCTCAAGCCAGGTGATGTTAAAGCCACAACGGTAACAGAACGAGATTTGAACCTGTTTCTGTATTATGCCCTAACCCGTGCGCCGGGAAACCAGGAGATTTACGCCCAGGTCGATTTGTATCAAAACTCTCTGAATGGTGAATTTTCATACCTGTTGCCGAACAATCCGTTTGGTGAATATTTAAATGTATCGACCGAGTTGATCCCGGAGTCGAATCGATTTGTGTTTCGCAAATTAAAAATTGGAGCAATAAAAATCCCTGGCATATTGGTGAATTTTGTGCTGGGTGTTGCACATAAGCTGCTCTGGAGATCTAAGCAATATCAAAATGTGATTGAACTGGCAGAATCAGTTAAAGATTTACAGGTTGCAGATAACAGTGTTACAGTTGTCTACCAATGGCAGCCAGATGTAATAAAAAAATTGCGTGCCGGCAGCCAAAACTTTTTATTAACAGCAGATGAGAGAGAACGACTGTTAGTTTATGGCGAACAAATAGCCACAATTTCCCGATCCATGAACGGTCGAACCATATCGCTGTCCCTTTTTCTCCGGCCACTTTTTCAATTTGCGCAGCAGCGCACCAAAACTGGTGGAAATTTCGAAGCAGAAAATCGTGCGCTCATCCTGAATTTAGCGGCTTTCAGCGTTGGAAGAAACATCAATCGATTTATCGATCCAGAAAAATCCAGATCGTATCCACGACCGGGAAGGATTAAATTGACCCTATCGGGACGGGACGATCTGGCAAAGCATTTTCTAGTCTCGGCAGCGATTACTGTCTCTGGTGGCAGCGGTCTGGCTAACCTGGCCGGTATTTTTAAAGAATTAGACGACTCACGCGGCGGATCAGGTTTCAGTTTTGCGGATTTAGCTGCCGATCGAGCCGGCGTGAAATTCGCCGAGATCGCCAGTGAATCATCCCGGCAAGCGAAATTGTTACAGCAACGAATGAGCGGAAATTTCACCGAAACCGATTACATGCCGCGGATAGATAACCTGCCAGAGGGAATTCAGGAGTTAGAATTCAAACGGACGTATAAAGACCTGGATAGTGAAACCTATCAAATGGTTGAAACAGAGATCGAGCGACGGATCGCGGCGTGTCGCATTTATCGATAAATTTCGGCGGAAGAAATTTCTATAGCTAATAATTAAGCGCTACTGAAAAAACAAATAACTTACAATGAAAAAATTCCAGAAAAAGTTTTTCTATCATTTCTATAAAACACTGTTCGGTTTGGGACTTCGGATCTACTATAAAACGATCACCGTCTCTGACGTGGATAAAATCCCTATAGACAAACCGATTATTACAACTTCAAATCATCCCACTGGATTGATGGATGTTTTTTTAGCCAGTCATCATATTAAAAGACAGGTTAAATTTACGGCTGCTGGTGCATTGTTCAAAGATAAACTCCAGGCAGCGTTTTTAACCAGCGTTGGGACGATCCCGGTCTATCGTCGCAAAGATAGCCCGGGCGAGCAGGATAAAAATGTAGCG
>CBFDBN010000030.1:0-17293 GCA_965603055.1 uncultured bacterium
CATCCGATGGTGCCTCATATCCTGTTTTTAGGCTAAAATTGTAGGTTCGGGTTAAGCTACTTTACTGCCACAGTCGCCACAATAATTTGCTCTGCCAATCAGCCGATGATCACACACGGGGCACCTTCTAACAAAGCCGAATACCTTATTGCTACCGTTTCTGGGGCTCACCAGTAATATTAACAAAATTACCGTTATGCGAGATCGCCATGGGACCATGCTTTGAGCTGACCACTAACGGTTGTGCATTGATCGGCTGTGTCGAGCCAGTAGTCGAATATCGATTATGACCAATTGCAGTATTCCCTTTTAATTTTTCAAGATTGTGAATATCGGAAAAGACATCGGCTACCAGCCCTAGATCGACATGTTTATAAAATTTGCCCTGGGCATTGGAAACAATGCCAGAGCTTTCCTGCCCGCGGTGTTGCAGCGCATAAAGTCCCAAATACGTAAAATAGGCAGCTTTCGGATGACCATAAACGCCTACGACTGCACATTCTTCTTTCGGCTTATCATTCTCAAATTTACACAAATTCATAAATGCTAAATTCTCAGTATTCGCTAACCTATTATAATTCTAACTTTTAACTTATAACTATAAACTTTAAACTTATAAATCCGAAACGATCACAATTCCAACCAATGTCCCCAAAATATCCGCAATTAAATCTTTGACACTAAACGCATTTTGAGGTTTAAATCCATCTCGGACTTCTTTTGCTAACCCCAACGAGAAGGAAAATCCAAACCCGCCCTGCTGAGAAAATTTATTTGAATAACTTTGTTCTTCTCGCAGAAAATAATATCCAACACCGCTTAATAAAGCGCTGGTTAAAAAATGATGTACCTTATCTCTTCCAAACCATGAATCTGAAAAGGTGATTTTGAAGTTCGGGTTTTGGAATTTGGGTTTCGGGCTTTGTAGAAAATCAATTTTAAATTTACTTGATTGAACGATATTATCCTGTCCCGAAACTCTATTCACAAAAAATAACGAAATCAAAATCATCAATATGATATTAACTCGCATATTTAAATGACCTATCTTTATAATCCCAATTCTTTATCAATCCCCTGCATCGACTTTAAAACAATTCCTAAAAACTCTTTTAATTCTAATCCAAAATCCTCACAAGTTTTAATCTGCTCCCGATTCGCTCCGGCCGCAAATCTTTTTTCTTTAAAACGACGCATAATAAAATCAACATCAATCGACTTTAATTTTTTATCTGGATGCATCAGCGCTGCCGCCACAATTAATCCAGTCACTGGATCAGAAGCATAAATCGCCTTGCCGATTAATTTCGTACGGGGAGCTTTATCATTATGGCATTTAATAGCCTCGATAATCTCCGGATCAAGATCATACTCCTTTAATAGCTCTTCTGTGATCAATGTATGTCGATCCGGGTCATTCATAGTTTGTTCATAATCCAGGTCATGCAACAACCCTGCCAGTCCCCATTTTTCTTCGTCTTCGCCAAAATGTTCCGCCATTCCCCGCATTACAGCTTCGACTGCCAGTACATGCTTGAAAAGATTTTTATTAGAAAATTTTGACTTTGCTAATTCGTAAGCTTGTTGTCGATCCATTGTCCCTTCTCCCTTTAAAAATAATTGCCGGTCCATGCAATGTAAGCCAGAATAATGAAGATTGCAATTGGACAGATAAATCGAATTAAAAACGCCCAGGCTCGACGAAAATAAAATATCTTGCCCAGTTCTTGTATCTCCTTAGATACGGCATGGACGCCCCATTTATAGCCGGCAAAAATAGCAATGAAAAATGCCCCGATTGAAAGTGAATAGTTGCCAAACAAAGCGTTCATAAAATCCAGAAATCCGAAATTCTCTTTAATAAATGATGTAAGGAAGTTATTCGCTCCGAAAGCTAAAGCAGACGGGATGCCAATTATGAATGTAATTAATCCCATTAACATGACCGCCTTTTTTCTCGACCAGCCATGATCATCAACGAAATAGGCAACCGGAACTTCCAACAATGAAATCGTTGAAGTTAAGGCTGCAACAGCTAACAATAAAAATATCCCCGCTCCAAAAATCATGCCTCCTGGCATCTTCGCAAAAATTGAAGGAAGAACTACGAATACCAGCTTTGCTCCTTGATCAGGATCCATGCCCATAGCAAATAATGCTGGAAACATCACCAGGCCGGCAAGAATTGCAATTAATGTATCAAAAAAGCAGACATACGCAGCCGAAGTAACCAGGTTGTCTTTTTTCGAAATATAACTCCCATAAGTAATCATCGTCCCCATGCCAAGGCTCAACGAGAATAAAGCCTGTCCCAATGCCCTGGCAAAAGTTGTTAACGAGAGTTTTGAAAAATCCGGATTTAAGTAAAAACTTAATCCTTTTCCGGCGCCTTCTAAGGTAACCGACCTTATCGCCAATACAATTAACAAAAAGAAAAGCACTGGCATTAAAATTTTCGACCACCGCTCAATTCCAGCGGAAACCCCTCCCATTACCACCATCACTGTTAAAAATATGAACAAAGAAAACAGGCCGACTGAAATGTATGGATTTGCTGTAAATGCAGAAAATATTTCTCCTGATTGTTCAGCAGTGACAATATGACTAAAATCGCCGAATATAATTTTAATGAAATAGCCGACTGTATATCCGGCAATAACGCCATAAAATGAAAGGATACCAACCCCGGTGAGAACGCCTATTCCGCCGATGACCTTCCAGAGGCTCTGGGGGAATAATTTTTTAAAAGCGCCCACTGGGTTCTTTTCGGTGTGTCGCCCGATTGAAAGCTCGGCGATCATCACCGGCAATCCAATGATAACAATAAAAACAATATAAATCAAAACAAATACTGCCCCGCCATTTTCACCTGCCACATAAGGAAACCGCCAGATATTTCCCAGACCAATCGCTGAACCTGCCGCCGCAACAACAAAGCCAATCTTCGAACCCCAATTCCCTCTTGACGAATTTAAACCAGACACAAATCCCTCCTGTGATGTTTATGGAAAATTAAAATTAACACAAACTGATAGTTGAACACCAATATTGTCATTACTACAAATCGGTGTTATTTTTATAAACGATAAATCAGGGCTTTCATCAAAATCAGATAAATGAGCATCGACAAACGCATCTGCCATGCTAAACAGTATGACTCCCAGCAGGTACCAATTTGAAAGATTTCGATTATTAATATAAAATTCCCGTTCCAGCTCGGTTTTGCTCGCTTTATATTTTTGATTTAAATAGATTGAATTAGTTAGCAAACCGATTTCAGCGCCGAAAGCCAGTACCGCTTTGAAATATTTTTTATTATACAACTGTCCCCAACCGGGAAAAATTATGGAACGAATCATGGCGCCAGTGGGAGATTTAACAGAAGTTTTTACCGTATCATTTTTACTGGCTAAACTGTCAATTCGAACCTGAAAATCCCCTGGTTTGGAAAGCTGGGCAAAGCCAATCGTTGTCCATACTAAACAACTCAATACGACAATAATTAAAAAATTTAATTTAACATTTATCATCTAAATATTAGCCATATTTACTCTATTTTCTATCACATCAACTGGTTCTGTATCTCTAAGGTAACTTCGATAATAATATTTATAGAATAATTCAACCATTTTCTTTTCCTCAGCATTCAATGGTCCCTGTCTTACAATTTCTAAGAGGTGTCTTAAATCGAATAGCGCCAGGTATCTCAAATCTTTTTGATCCAGGTAAGGAATATAATCTGCTTCCAGAATTTCCAATAAACGATCAATTTTAATTTTTTTAAATGCATCAACTAAATCTCTATCAAAATGTGACCCGGCATTTTTCTCCAAAATATCCATCACATTTTCAAACTCCATCCGATCTCGATAATGTCTTTTCGACGTTAACGCATCAAACACATCGGCGACCGCCAATATTCGAGACTCTATGGGAATTTGCTTCCCGACCAAACCATCCGGGTAACCAGAGCCATCCATCTTTTCATGATGATGTGCGGCGATTTGAGGGACTTCTTTGAAATCTCGACTAAAATTGATTTTTTCGAGAATGCTTTTCGTGTATGCTGCATGTTCCTGGATATGACAATATTCATCAATCGTCAGTCTCCCATTTTTGCACAAAATTGCTTCTCGAATAGCTATTTTGCCATAATCATGGAGTAATGCTGCATAACGGATCAGCTCTCTATGTTTTGCTGAAAAATTGAGTATCTTTGCCAATTCATCAGAATACCGGGCAATTCGATTTGAATGTCCCGCGGTAAGCGGATCACGGGCGTCGATAGTGCTGGCAAGCGTTCGCACAAAACTATCCCAGGTTTTTCTTTGTTCTTCATACAATTGTGCATTTTCAATTTGTGTTGCGGCAATCACTGAAATGGTGTCTAACAATTGTTCATCTTGCTTGTTAAATGATCCTTCAAATTTATTTAATACCTGAAACACCCCGATGATTTCTCCCAATTTATTTCTCATCGGAAAAGTGAGGATGTTTTGTGTGTAATAGCCTGTTTTCTTATCGATTTCCTGGTTGAAGCGTGGATCGCCATACGCATCGGGAATATTTAATACATCCCCGGTATTCGCCACATAGCCAGCAATCCCCAGGTTGCTGGGAAAACGAATATCTCGTTCTCCATGAGCGACTTTGGACCAGAGTTCATTCTTCTCTCTATCTAATAAAAAAACAGTACAACGATCTGCTTTCAACGCCTTTCTAACTTCGTCCATGATAATAAGCAGCAAATTATCAAGTTTTAATTCTGTTGATATATTTCTGGTAATGTTAAATAAAACTGTTAATCGCTGATGTTCCTCCTGGTAAATCTTTAACTTTTTAAGTATTTGACTCCTATCGAAAACCTCTTTCCCTTGTGTAACACTCATTTTTCCTCTCCTGAAATTCCCCCAATTCTGTAATACCAATTTTATGCTACCTGTGCCCTCCCATAATTGATCAAAATTATATACAGTCCCATTTGGGGGATTGTTTTACTACCTAAAAAAAACACTTCAAAACAAATTTTGTGAGTTACTCAGCCCTGAAACATCTCATTTTATCCCTGACCGAATACAGTTTTTTTCACAAATTATGCATCATCGATATCTTCAAAATCAGCATCTTCTATATCAGTACCAGATAAATCAATTGTCTTTTTTTTTGTCGGGCTCCCTTTGACTTCTGATTTTGGAGGCGGAGCTTTCAACCAATTACTAAATAGTTTTATCGCTAAATAAATTAACAATGCAAGTATAATTAACCTGAACATGACACTACCACCAAAGCTTTAAAATATTATTGTAGAATTAATAATAGTACACTTTTAACTAACAACTTCAGATCATTTTAAATACTTAAACTTTAGTCACTGCGCTTCAGCGCATTAGGGATTATATATAAAAGTGCCTGTAATATTGCTCAATATTAATCTCACAATCTGTTCAAAATCTGCTGTATTATAAACAAAGTCCATTGTTGTTGTATTAATAATTAATAATGGGGTTTCAGTATAATGATTGAAAAAATTATTATAAGCCTTGTTCAATGATTGAATATAATCAAACGACATATTCCGTTCAAAATTACGTCCCCGTTTTTTAATATTTTGCATCAGTCGTTCTGGTGTTGATTTTAAATAAACAACCAAGTCTGGCCGGGGAATATCTCTTTCCAATAAGTGAGCAACCTTTTCATACAGAAAAAGCTCTCGATCTTCAAGGTTTAAATAGGCAAAAATCTTATCCTTCCAGAATGTATAATCGGCAACAATTAATTGATGAAAAAGCTCCCGTTGAGGAATCTCTTGCTGTTGGCGATAGCGACTCAACAAAAAAAACATTTGCGTTTGGAATGCGAAACGCTTCGAGTCCTCATAAAAATCCGCCAAAAAAGGATTTTCCTCAACTTCTTCGTAGATAGTTCTTCCCTTAAACCTCTCCACCAACATGTTGGTGAGGGTTGTTTTACCGACACCTATTACACCGTCAATTGCGATATATTCCAGACTAAGAGTTTCCATTATTCTATATAGGTTAGCAGTTCGTTTCCATCCATAAGCCAGTTGACCTTAAGCTGGTCCTGGCAATGATTTAACATTTGATCAATATCTTTTTTTAATCCAGGATGAACAAAACCAGTTGCAATTTCTTTGAGTGGCTGCAATACAAATTGACGTAAATGAAGTTGCCGATGAGGTATATTCAGCATCGGGTGCTTAAAAATTATATTTTTATAACTTAATATGTCAATATCAATTGTTCGAGGTCCCCAACGGTGAGTTCTTTTTCTTCCTAATTGGCTTTCAATTTGTTGCGTTAGTTTTAATAAATCTAATGGCTCTAAATTTGTTTCGATTTCTACAACCATGTTCAAGAACCATGGCTGATCAGAAAATCCAAGCGGCTCGGACTCATAAACGGAAGATACTTTCATCAATTCAATTTCATAGCTCAACTTTAATTCTTTTAAACAGCAAGCCAAATTCATCAGTCTATCACCCAGGTTAGAACCTAATCCCAGAAAAATTCCAGTCATTTATCGCTTTTGAATTGAGAGACTCTTCGATGTCTCCGCCGACTGCCAATAGACATCAAACTAAGAAATAATAACCGCGGAGAGCGCAGAGAAATAGAAAATCAAAAATTAAATTAAAATAGCTACCCAGAATTTCAAAAAATAAATATCTCTAATATATTAAAAGAATTCAATTTTGTCAAGCTAAAAAAAAAAGCCCCGATAGAAAACTATCGAGGCTAAATTTTAGCGGTTTAGTACATTCCGCCCATACCGCCCATTCCACCGCCGCCCGGGGGCATTGGAGGCATTTTTTCTTCTTCTGGTTTATCTGCCACTGTTGCTTCAGTCATTAACAATAGTCCAGCAATACTGGCAGCATTTTCAAGCGCGATTCGGGAGACTTTAGTCGGATCAATTACTCCAGCTTTCATTAAATCTTCATAGTCCTCTGTTTCAGCATTGAAGCCAAAAGCTCCTTCACTGTCTTTTACTTTCTGTACGACAATTGAGCCTTCCCATCCGGCATTTTCTGCGATCTGGCGAATTGGCTCTTCCATTGCACGCTTCACAATATTCACACCAATCTGCATATCGCCTACCAATTTTAAGCTATCAACTGCCTTCATCGCTCGCAAGTAAACGACACCACCGCCAGGAACAATACCTTCTTCAACGGCTGCACGAGTAGCATGAAGAGCATCTTCGACACGTGCCTTTTTCTCTTTCATTTCAACTTCAGTTGCCGCACCGACTTTTAAAACAGCGACGCCGCCAGCTAATTTTGCTAAACGTTCCTGCAATTTCTCGCGGTCATAATCAGAAGAGGTGGCTTCGATCTGTTTTTTGATTTGAGATATACGACCTTTGATATCATCAGTGCTACCAGCACCTTCAACAACGGTTGTATTATCTTTATCAATAGTAACTCGTTTTGCTGAGCCTAAGTCCGAAACCGTAACATTCTCCAGCTTAAAACCGGTTTCTTCTGAAATAACCCGACCGCCAGTAAGAATTGCAATGTCTTCCAACATCGCTTTTCTGCGATCACCGAAACCAGGGGCTTTTATGGCTGCAACTTTCAATGTGCCTCGAATTTTGTTGACAACCAATGTTGCCAGGGCTTCGCCTTCAATATCTTCTGCAATCACCAATAATGGTTTACCCATTTGAGCGGTCTTTTCCAGAATCGGGAGCAAATCTTTCATAACCGAGATCTTTTTGTCATGAATCAAAATGTAAGGATCATCGAGTATAGCTTCCATCGTATCAACATCGGTGACAAAGTAGGGTGATAAATACCCACGATCAAACTGCATTCCTTCGACAACATCCAACTCGGTTTCCATTGTTTTTGCTTCTTCGACAGTGATAACGCCGTCTTTACCAACTTTTTCCATCGCATCAGCTATCAAATCACCAATGGCGCGATCGTTATTTGCAGAAATACTTCCAACCTGGGAAATCTCGGTCTTACCAGGAAGGTCTTTGCTCATCTTCTTGATTTCCGCAATAATTTTTTGTACCGCTTGATCGATTCCTCGTTTCAAATGCGTGGGATTGGAACCGGCTGTTACATTTTTAATACCTTCTCTAAAAATCGCTTGTGCCAGAACTGTGGCAGTTGTCGTACCATCACCAGCTACGTCACTGGTTTTGGAAGCGACTTCTTTTACCATTTGAGCGCCCATGTTTTCAAATGGATCTTCAAGTTCGATTTCTTTGGCAACGGTTACACCGTCTTTGGTTATCGTTGGGGCGCCAAATTTCTTGTCTAAAACGACATTGCGACCTTTGGGCCCAAGGGTCACTTTCACTGTATTAGCTAAAGCATCTAAACCCTTCTTCAATTTTGCCCGTGCTTCAACATCAAATTCTATTAATTTTGCCATATTAATAAATCCTCCGTAATTTTCCTTAAATTATAACCATGATACCACTAATTATAGAACGGCGAGAATATCACTTTCTCTCATGATTAATAAATCTTCATTATCAATTGTTACTTCAGTACCAGAATATTTTCCATAAAGAACGATATCCCCGACTTTTACTTCCATTGCGACTTTCTCACCGCTGTCAGAAACTCTTCCTGGACCAACAGCAACTATTTTACCCTGCTGGGGTTTTTCTTTTGCTGTATCAGGAATAATAATACCACTCTGTTGTTTTTCTTCAGGTTCAACTGGTTGTACAACGACACGATCGGATAGAGGTCTAATCTTCATAGACACATCTCCTTTCATAGTTATGGGTTCAAATTTTTAATTATTTTAACATTTTTTAAGAATTATTATTTTTAAAGTTAAAATAGATTATTAGCACTCTCTTTAGAAGAGTGCTAATTTGGGTCGTGTAAATATAAAAATTTAATTCAAATATGCAATTTCATTATATCAGTTATATTCATTCTATAACGACTTATAAATTTGATATTAAAAAATAATGTTGACTAACGCTAAATTACATCAATTTAATTCGTTTTTCTTCTGTTTTTGAAATGATTGCCAGATTTGTAATATTTTCAGGTGGCAATCCAGCTTGCATCGCATAAAGGCGATGCACTCCAATTCCATTCTTTAATTACTAACCGGGTTAAATCTGCAAGAAATCCTTTCAAAGGTTCGCATCCTTTGAAAGGATCAAGTCGAGCATTCTTACAATTGGTTAATGAAATAATTAAAACTATAGCTTAAAATGTTCTCGAAGAATAGTTTGGTCGCGTCCCGGACCAATGGATATGATTGATATGGGAATTCCAACCAGGGATTCAATCGTTTCAACATACTTTTTAGCATTTTCAGGAAGGCTATCGTAATTCCTGATATCCTTTGTCGATACTCCCCATCCAGGTACCGTTACATATTCAGGTCGGCATTGCTTGAGGGTTTTTAAATCTGCTGGAAAATTAGTAATTTGCTTATTATCGATATGATAGGCAATACAAATTTTAATCTTGGAAAGCGTATCTAAAACATCCAGTTTCGTAAGCGCAAAGCAGTCGAGACCGTTTACTCGGACTGCATAATTTGCAATCACCGCATCAAACCAGCCACATCGTCTTGGACGACCGGTTGTTGCACCATATTCATCACCCAGTTCTCTCATTTGTTCAGACATCTCTCCAGAATATTCAGTTGGAAATGGCCCATGACCCACTCGTGTTGTGTAAGCTTTAATGATTCCGATGACCCGGCTAATTCGAGTGGGGCCAATTCCCAAACCAGTGCAGGCACCCCCACTAATGGGATTTGAAGAAGTAACATAAGGATAAGTCCCAAAATCAATATCTAACAGGGTCCCCTGCGCGCCTTCGATTAAAATCTCTTTCCCATCCTGAATTGCCTGATCCATATATATCGAAATATCCGTGATATATTCATCCATTTTTTCATCATAAGAAAGATATTGCCGGGTTATTGCTTTGGCATCGAGTCGATTACGTTGATAAATTTTCTCCAGAATCTGGTTCTTCTGATTGATATTTAATTGTATTTTGTGTATCAAAGTCCCCCGGTCTAAGAGATCGACAATCCTTATCCCGGTTCGATTCACCTTGTCTACATAAGCCGGACCAATTCCCCTGCCAGTCGTACCGATTTTATCTTCGGTTGATAAATCCTCCTGTGCCTGGTCGAGAAGTTTATGGTAAGGCATAATCAGGTGGGCTCGATGACTGATCAGCAGACGCCCTGACACTTTGATCCCCTTTGATTCTAATAATTCAATTTCCTCCAACAATACGACTGGATCGATGACTACACCATTGCCAATGATGCACGTCGTCTGTGGATTTAATATCCCGCTGGGAATAAGGTGAAGAATAAATTTCTCCCCTTTCAAAACAATCGAATGGCCGGCATTCGCCCCGCCCTGGTAACGCGCGACAACATCAGCATCTTTGCTTAATAAGTCAACAATTTTTCCCTTTCCTTCATCTCCCCATTGGCTGCCAACAATAACATTTACAGACATTCGCACCTCGCTGGATTTCATTAAAAAACTCCGAAGCGAATTAACCGCCCGGAGTTTAATAAAAATTCTAAAATAAGCAATTATTGTCCATCCCTACTTGTAACGCAAACAATCTTGTTTTCGACTTATCACCGGTAGTGCACCAATTCTGCTTACGACTCATCATCGGAAGTACACAGGATCCTGTTTGCGACCACAAGTATTTTGATTATTCAACTTACAAAAACTAAAGCCGGTGATACATTTTTCCGACGGACATTATTTAAAACTGGCTACTGCATCATCTACGGACTCAAAAGTCTCAAAAATTGTAATTAACTTGGTAATGATTAATAAGCTTTTAATCCTCTCCGTGACATTGACGAGCTTGAGATCACCATCATTATTTCGCATGGTGGTAAGACCCCCGATCAGGATGCCAAGCCCGGAACTGTTCATCCAGCTAACTTTGCTCAGATCCGCAACTACTTTTGTTCTCTTTTGATCAACCAGTTCATGTAATTTTTCACTGAGCAAATTAGCATCCGGACCACCCATTACTTTCCCGGACAGCTCCAAAACGACTATGCTATCTATTTCTTTTTCTTTTAAAGTCATACTCCCTCCAGTTCTAATTTAATAGTGTCTGTTTATTCTAATCCGTCAAATACAACCAGTGTTTTGACCGTTCGTTATTTATCTATATAATTAGCCAAACCTACCGATGGCATCGGTGAATAATCCCAACTATTTATTATATTGAATGTAGTTCAGTACTACTTTCTTTTTACTTCCGTCTTTAGATACCACTCAACCACCACCGGGCTGGCAATGAATATTGAAGAATATGTTCCCACAATTATACCAATTACCAATGCAAGCGAAAAGGTGTGAATAACTTCTCCGCCGAAGAAAAATAAAATGATTACAACGACAAAAGTTGTTAATGAGGTTAAAAATGTACGGCTTAGCGTCTGGTTAATACTAAAGTTAAATATCTTCGGATACTCTTCGCGGCGCATGAGTTTTAAATTTTCTCGAATCCGATCGAACACAACAATGGTATCGTTAAGCGAATATCCAATAATAGTCAGGAATGCCGCCACAACAGCCAGCGATATTTCAAGATTCAATAGGGAAAAAATTCCCAAAGTAATTAAAACATCGTGAAACAAAGCAGCAACCGCTCCGACAGCAAATTTAAATTCAAACCTCCAGCTAATGTACACCAGAATTAAGATTAAAGAAATCAAAATCGCTTTTATGGCATCGCGTCGCAGCTCGCTTCCGATTCTCGGCCCGACCGTTTCTTTCGAGCGAAGCTCAAATTTATTACCCGACAACTGTACTCCCAGCTCATCGAGAAGCTGCTGAGAGACAGCTTCCATATTATCTTGCTGCTGCAATCGAATTAACAACTCATTTCCGATGACAAATTCTTTAATTTCAGTATTACCTAGCCCAATTCCAGATAAAATGTTCCGAACCTGCCCAACATTAACTGGATTTTCAAATTTTAATTGAAGTGACGTTCCGCCGGTAAAATCAATTCCATATTTTGGTCCACCGTGCATAACAAGTGAGACAATTCCGATAAGAATTAAAATAATAGAGATCGTAATTGCTATCCTTCTCTTTCCAATAAAATTAATATTTGTATCCTTTATTATTCGCATCTCTCAATCCTTTAATTTACGCTAAACATTAAATACTTAACTTTTTGACTTCCCATCGTGCTGTCATGAAATCGAACACAAACCGGGTGACGACAATCGCAGTGAACATACTCGCCATAATGCCGATTGCCAGGGTAACAGCAAATCCTTGAATTGGACCGGTACCAAATTGATACAGAACTAATGCAGTTAAAAAGGTAGTTACATTGGCATCCAAAATAGTGGTAAATGCTCTACCATACCCGGCGTCAATCCCGGCTCGAATGGTTTTACCCGCACGCAACTCTTCTCTAATTCTTTCAAATATTAATACGTTCGCATCAACAGCCATACCAATCGTTAAAATAATTCCTGCTATGCCCGGCAAAGTCAATGTCGCATGTGCTGCTGCCAGGACTGCCATTACAAATAAAATATTAAGTACTAAAGCAAAATCCGCAATGATACCGGATAATTTGTAGTAAATAACCATAAAAATAAGAACTATCAACAACCCGATTAAGGCTGAATATTGCCCTTTTTGAATTGAATCATGTCCCAACGAAGGACCCACGGTACGTTCTTCAATACTCTCCAGTCTTGCTGGCAGGGCGCCGGCACGCAAAACCACAACCAGGTCTTTTGCCTCATCTATATCTTTCATACCGGTAATACTGGATCGTCCATTGGGGATTCTTTCTGTAATCTGTGGAGCAGAGGCAACTTTACCATCCAGGGAAATTGCTAAAAATTTACCAACATTGGCACCGGTTACTCGAGCGAAATCCTTTGCGCCCCTGGAGTTTAATTCTAACATTACTTCTGCTGATCCAGCGCCCCTCATCGAACTGCCGCTTGCTTCACCGGCAACATTGACGTCGGCATCTTCGATATAATCACCGGTTAATTCTGGTGTTTTCTTAACAAAATAGAGGAAATACCACTCCTTATCACCCCTGGGCTCAGCCTTGCTGCTCCATAAAAACTCAGCATCATCAGGAATCACCTCTCTCACTTCCGGGTAGTTGAGAATGATATCAACTGCCTTCATGTTTTGCTTCGGGGCGGCAATCATATAGCCAACATTTCCCAGCAATGCCAGAAACGGGTGTTCCTCGAACATATCCTTATCAACCGAGAGCGAAGTATCGCCTTCACCCGGCGTTTCAGTTTCTGAAGTCGTGCCAAACAATTCATCCAGGTTTACTTCTTCCTCGTCCCGGATTTTCTCTTCAATCGCTGCGGAGTCCTGTTCCGTTGTGTCAGTAGCCGTTACTTCAGCTAATGCTGCTGAATCCAGGGTACCATATCTTCGTCTCTTTACCACGTCATCAATTTTGAATAGAAGCGACCGGGTATACTCCGCATCCTTTAGCAGCTTAAATTCCAATTGAGCCGTTTTTCCAATAATATCTTTAGCGCGATTAACGTCTAATATCCCGGCAAGCTCGACAACAACTCTTCTTTTACCCTGTTTCGTAATTGACGGCTCAGAAACACCGAATTGGTCAATTCGGTTTCGTAACACTTGCAGGGCTCGATCAATTGCATTTTCAGATTCCTCTTGCAGGTCTGAAATGATCTTTCCAGCAGATTCGCCCTTTTTCCCGAAGTAACGACTTAATGGGATGTCCTTTACTTCAAACTTGGGCTGAAGTACATCAAAAAAATCCAGGTTCTGATGTTTAGCTTCGTAATCAATTTCCTTGAGCAATTGCTCTAATTGACGATCGGGATTTTTAGCCACGTTGGGATTGCTCATGTAATGGACAAAGTCCACTTCATAGACCAGGTACGTTCCTCCCTGTAAATCCAATCCCCGCTTAATTGCTCCTTTTTCACTTTTAACAATTTTATCATCCTGGTCAACTATATCTTTGGCTAATACCCGGGCTTCATTTTCATCGGTAGAATCTTTTAGCGCTTTCAATATTGTCGACTCAAGCGTCTCCTCTAACAGTGCGTTTTTAATATCACGCATCTCAATATTAGCAATTTCTTGAATTCTCAAAAAATTTTGATCCTGTTTTTCATTTAACTTTGATAGATTAAATGTTGGATAGAGCTGCCATAGAGCCAGCAACAATAAAGCACCAATCAAAACGAAGCGATACATTAAATTTTTATTTTGCCTTTCCATTTAAAAAATTACCTCCAACACGTTAAGTATATTAACTTCTATTTGAAATACACCATTATTTCTTCAGATGTTTATTCAATGTATCCCAATCATCGATTTCAAAAACACAACATAGTATTTCATTGATTTGGTCCACATTATCCATCGTCCGTATATTCTTTTCAATTTTAGGTGGTACAGGGCCAAGTTTTTGCTTAAGGAGCATTAAGAGATCTTCAATCTTGCCTTTAATTTCCCCTCTTTTTTCTCCTATCTATATTCCTTATCCAAAAACTGAATGTCCAAAAGCAGTGCTTCCAGTTCCAGCACATCAGTGATAAAACTGATGACAATATCTTTATTGGCTTCTTCACCGAACAGCTTTTTAAAGCCAAAGTCGGTGGTAGGATCCATGTATTTGGACATGTGTTCCTCTATATTGTTTTTTTTAAAACAATGAATTCATAATATAGTTTTTTTTCAACTAAAAGTCAATAAAAATTTCCTTTGTATATTAAAACCGAGTTTTTTTCAGGCATTGGTGCTTACAACATCATTCTGATTCTATCGCAAGGAGAGCTGGAATCAGGATAATGAATATTTTCGATAAAAATAATAGTTGCTTCTTTAAAAAGAATTAATTAATTTTTGACTATGAAAATCAAATTTATCTTTTTTCTCCAATCTATCTTTCATAGCTTAATTCTCACGGTATTATTCTCAAGCACTTCCAACAGTCAGGTTATACTCTCAGAAATCATGTTTGATCCCATTGGCAGCGAATATTATAATGAATTCATTGAAATTTATAATACCAGTCAAATCGATACAATTGACTTAGCTGGTTGGCAAATCAGTGATAGTTCTGATGCAGATTTCATCATTTCTTATGAGCACGGCACTAAATTAATCCCGCAACAGTATGCCATCATTCTTGATGCGGGCTATTTTGAAAACTCTGACCAATACGAAAATTTAATTCCTCAGGAGGCGCTTATCCTAACCATCGATGATGGAGCTTTGGGCTCACGGGGATTATCCAACTCTTATGCTGAACCGATTATTCTTATTTCCAGTGATGGAGATACAGTTGCAAAATATCGCTATTCCCTAGATAATCAACCAGGATATTCTGATGAAAAAAGGAATTTGTTGGGTGATGATTCACCCGGCAACTGGGCGAATAGCAAATTATTGAATGGCACTCCCGGCTTTAGAAACAGTAATTCTCCTGCCAATTTTGATCTCGAAATAACTGCCATAAATTTTATTCCATACAATCCCTTTACCGGGGGAGAAATAACCATATCAGTTTTGATCACCAATGTTGGCTATTCAGCTATCTCAGGTTTTCAATTATCCTGCTTTATCGATTTGAACCAGGATAAGATATTTCAGGACGATGAGCAAATTGGAGAACTTTTGACAATCTCAGAATTTCTTGAGCGTGGTGACTCTGTAATTGTTACGATTCCTTTTATGCCCAATCAATCGGGTATCTATTCGATTGGTGCAACTGTGGCTTCAGAAAAAGATGTCAATTCTTTCAACGACACTTATTCCACCATGTTAAGTATCGGATTTGAAAAATATTCCTTAGTCATTAATGAAATTATGTATTCACCCCCTTCGGGGCAGCCAGAATGGGTGGAGTTATACAATCCACAGGATATTTCAGTTGATGTTCAAAACTGGTCTTTCTCTGACTCAGACAGCGGTGAGAGCCAGCTCATTACTCAAAATCGCTTTAAACTAGCACCCCAATCTTTTTTACTCCTTAGCGCTGATTCTTCTATCTTAGATTTCTATGATATAAATAATAGTCTGCTGATGATTATTAAAAATTGGCAGCGGTTAAATGATGACATGGATTGCATATTTATTTTTGACGCAAACCAAAATGTAATCGATGGAATTTCTTATACCAGCAAATGGGGAGGAAACGACGGTGTATCCCTGGAGAGAATTAATCCCAAACTGGCTTCCAATGACAGCAGTAATTGGAGCTCGTATGTATTGCGGGCACAGGGAGGAACGCCGGGTCAAAGAAATAGTATTTTTGTTGAGGTGCTACCCAATGAAGCAGAGTTAAGTATTTCTCCTAACCCATTTTCCCCGGACGGGGATGGTCGAGATGATTTTACGATTATTAATTATCAACTGCCGTTTAATCTCTCACAAATCCATGTAAAAATATTTGATATTCGCGGTCGACAGGTTCGCTTTCTCGTCAACAATCAACCCTCTGGCACGAGCAACTCGATAACCTGGGACGGTCGTGATGATAAAGGGCTTATTTGTCGCATGGGGATTTATATTGTTTACCTGGAAGCAATTCATTATCAACGAGGTGTGGTAAAATCTTTGAAAAAAAGTGTGGTGTTGGCAAAAAAATTATAATAATAATTCATAATAAAATCTGAAATGGAGTTAATGAAAATAGAGTTCCTGTCCTGAATCCTATTACTCCAATTTTTGATTTTATTTTCAATTTTCTTCCAACCTTTCTTGAATTATCCGCTCAAATCGTGGTCGATAAATCAAATCGTAAACATCCTCTTTACCCGGGAACAGGTGAAGCACTCCTTTTTTGGTGGCTTTCATCAATTCGATCGCTTCCGGTGTGGTCAGATTCCCCTGGCGCAAAATCGCCGTGGTTAAATCAACACTCGCTTTTAAAATGCGCATTTTGCTTTGTTCTTCTGCTAATTCTTTTGGATCAATCATTTTCTTGCTCTAACGATAATTTCGATAAAACGTCTTTCACTAATTTTATATGACTCCCTGCCCAATATATTTTATCACAATTTTCACAATGATAAAATTCATTTATTGAATTGTAAACAAATTCAGGTACACGCCCTTCAACGAGTGGTTTGTTAATTGGCTTCACTGGTTCATTGCAAAGGGTACAACGGGAAAATATATGATCAGTGAAATTCAAACGATAATGAGCTGCAACTTGTTTTATTTGCTCCGAAACTGATGGTTCATTTATAAAAAAACAATATTTGGGATTCATCCGCTGTGCTAAATCTGAATCTCGAGT
>CBFDBN010000031.1:0-17167 GCA_965603055.1 uncultured bacterium
CATTACAATATTGCTCCAATGAAATGGGATAATAATGATTGTCAGACAAATATTGCATTTGACTTTGAAAAAAACGAATCGAGACGGTGTTGATACCCCACTCAAATTGATTACTGACTTTGTGATAGGCTAAAATCGGCACATCCACCCAGCATCCTCTCATAAGCTTGTTTTATTATTTGGATTATCCTTCAAACGAATAAAATGTTAAACCCGAGTCGTAATCATGGAGCGTAAAGCGTTGGGCGTGGAGCGAAAAAGACATGCGCTCCGCCCTACGCCTCACTCGCCACGCTCTAGCCCCCTCGCCTTACATTTATGCTAAACTGGCAATAACTTCCTCTAATGGTGTATACTGTAAATTAAAAGCTTCTGCCACCGGTCCATAGGTTACCTTACCAAAGATAATATTTGCACCCAGGGCAATTTCTCGATTGGTCTTAATGGCTTCGAGATATCCTTCATTAGCGATTTCAATAGCGTAGGGCAAAGTAACATTTGTTAAAGCAATCGTAGAAGTTTTTGGTACCGCTCCCGGCATGTTGGCAACGCCATAGTGAACTACACCGTCAACTTCATAGGTCGGCTCAGCGTGTGTCGTTGGGTGAATCGTTTCAACGCAGCCACCCTGATCGACTGCGACGTCTGCGATGACCGAGCCTTTTTTCATTAATTTTAACATATCCTTAGTGATGAGATGAGGCGCTTTAGCACCGTGAATTAAAACTGCCCCAACGATTAAATCTGCATCAGCAATCTGCTGACGGATATTTGCCGGTGTGGACATCATAGTCGTGACATTGGCTGGTAAGACATGATTTAAAAATCTTAACCGTTCAATATTAATGTCGAGAATGATTACATTTGCGCCGAGACCCGCCGCCATTTGTGCAGCATTGGTGCCAACGATCCCGCCACCAATGATAACGACTTTAGCTGGCGCCACGCCAGTAACACCGCCCAATAAGACTCCATGTCCACCAAAAGTTTTCTCAAGACAACGAGCGCCAGCTTGAATGGACAGGCGACCTGCTACTTCACTCATCGGATTAAGCAGTGGCAAACTTTTGTCTGCCCTTTCGATGGTTTCATAAGCAATGGCAACACATCTGGTTTTCATTATCGTTTCGGTGAGTTCTTTTGACGCAGCAAAATGAAAATAGGTAAATATAATCTGTCCTTTACGAATTAAACCGTATTCTTCAGCCAACGGTTCTTTAACCTTCATAATCATATCTGCTTTTTCAAAAATCTCTTTCGGTGTTTCTAAAATTTGTGCGCCAGCCTTTTTATAATCCTCATCTTCAAACCCACTGCCCAAACCTGCTTTCGTCTCGATTAATACAGCATGACTATTCTGTAGTAACATCTCAACACCAGAGGGTTGTATTGCAACTCGGTTCTCATTTGCTTTAATTTCCTTTGGCACTCCAACTATCATAATTGATCCCTCCTAAATAAAAATTTATTAATTAGTGTCTGTCCCATACCGTAACATAAGCTTCCAGCTTGTGAGTTAAGTTCTTATTTTTCAATGCAAGCAGGATGCTTACGTTACAGATAACAGCCCTTTTCGGACAGACGCTAATTAGCTACTGTTGTTTGACCAAACTAATTTCTGATAACACATTAATTAAATTTACGTTCCAGTAATACCTTTCGACTTAAATCAAGTTTACCCTGTTCATCAATTTTCATGAGCTTTACCTGAACTTCATCACCGACTTTGAGCACATCTTCAACTCGTTCGATGCGCCGGTGCTCGATCTGGGAAATATGGAGCAATCCTTCTTTGCCAGGTAAAATTTCAACAAATGCGCCAAAATTCATAATCTTTTTTACGATACCGGTATAAACCGTTCCAGCTTCAGGCTGGCGAATCAAATCATCAATAATTTCCTTGGCACGAAATCCATTCTCTGGATTAACCGAAGCAATTGTTACCACACCTTCATCGTTAATGTCAATGGCGACTTCTGTTTTTTCAATAATATCACGGATGTTTTTACCACCCGGGCCAATGATCAACCCGATAAACTCATTATCTACTTTAAAAGTCAGAATTCGCGGCGCATAATTTGATAATTCTGCCCGAGGTTTCTCAATCGTCTGGTTCATAGCGTTTAAAATATGAAGGCGTCCCTGTTTTGCCTGGGCAAGCGCCTCTCGTAAAATATCTAAGGAAATACCTTTAATCTTGATGTCCATTTGAAAAGCGTTGATGCCTTTTTCAGTCCCGGCAACTTTGAAGTCCATATCGCCAAGATGATCTTCGTCTCCCAAAATATCGCTTAAAATGACATAACGATCGCCTTCTTTGACCAATCCCATAGCGATACCAGCTACAGCTTCTTTAATTGGAACGCCAGCATCCATCAAAGATAACGAGCCAGCGCAAACAGTTGCCATGGATGATGAACCATTGGATTCCAGAATGTCGGAGACCACACGGATAGTGTAGGGAAAAATGGTATCACCGGGAATGATATTTTTAATAGATCGTTCTGCCAGGTTCCCATGCCCAATCTCTCTTCTGCTAACACCCCTCATGGGACGAACTTCACCGACACAAAATGACGGGAAATTATAGTGTAACATATAGCTCTTATAGAATTCGCCTTCCAACTCATCCATTTTTTGCTCATCCATCTTTGTGCCCAAAGTAGTAACTGCAAGTGCCTGGGTCTGCCCCCGGGTAAAAAGCGCCGAGCCATGGGTTCTCGGCAATAGGCCAACTTCACAAGTAATGGGACGGATTTCATCGGGCTTACGACCGTCCAACCTTCTTTTTTCATCCAGGATCATGTTTCTGACCAGCGCTTTCTCTATTTTTTCTACCTCTTCTTTGATCGTAAATGCTGATTCCGGGAATTGTTCTTCCAACGAGGTTTGTAGTTCCTCAACAAATGCAACTAATGCGTTGGATCGTTCAGCTTTATCTTGAATATTCACGATCTCAGGAAGTCGTGAATCTGCAGCTTGGTGAATTTCTTTTATCAAATTTTCATCCGGCTGTTCAACAATAATTTCAGTCTTCGGCTTAGCGCATTCGTTCACCAGCTCTTTCTGCAATGCGATTATCTCTTTGATATGGTTATGCCCCAATTCCAGCGCGGCCAGCATGTCCTCTTCAGAAGTCTCCCTTGATTCGCCTTCAACCATTACGATGGAATCCTCTGAGCCGGCAATGACCAGATCCATGTCACTTTCTTCGAGTTCACTATAAGTTGGATTTATAATGAGCTCGCCCTGAATTCTGCCAATTCGAACCGCGCTAATTGGACCCAAAAATGGAATATCAGAAATTGACAGTGCAGTAGAAGCGCCGATTAATCCCATAACATCGGGATCATTTTCCTTGTCTGATGAGAGCACCATAACATAAACCTGGACTTCATTTCGGTAATTTTCCGGAAAAAGTGGTCTTATGGGACGGTCGATAATTCGGGCGCTTAAAACCTCATTTTCACCGGGTCTCCCCTCTCGCTTGAAATATCCACCAGGTATTTTACCTGCTGCATAAGCCTTTTTTCGGTACTCGACAGTTAGTGGAAAAAAATCAATACCTTCCCGGGGCTTCTTTGAAGCAACGACCGCTACCAAAACAACGGTATCTTCATATTGAACAACGACGGCTCCGCTCGCCTGTTTTGCGACTCGTCCGGTCTCAATCGACAATTGCTTTCCGCCTAAATTCATTTCCTTTTTATAAATCATCTTCCCCCCTCATTAAATTTAAATTATTTTTCTTCATTTTTCATTTACCTTTATTTATCAATAAATTCTTCTGTCCTTATTGACAGATTATTTTTTACTTGTTTTTTTACGAAATAAATTTTATTAGTTAAATTATTTTTTAAAAATATTCTATCTGTTACTTCCTTTCCAATTAACAATTGTGATAAAATTGAATCTAACTTTTTCAATGTTAGCTTTATTTCTGGACGATCAAATCCGTAAAAAACATCAGATTTATATGGTTTATCAATGAATTGAGCGACCTCAATATCTTGAACATCATAAAATAATGAAGATATCTTCCAGGATTTAGCCAGCCCAGAATCAGGCTGCGCAATCAGCCATTGTTTTGTACTGTCTCTGATACTGCGGAAGGTAAATTCTGGATACTGCAATATGATTTCCGTTACTGAATCCGGTTCAAACGATACAATTTTCTTATCTCTCAAATCAAAAAGAGCAACATCCAGTTCAGCAACCAGGCTAGAATCTATACGAAAAATTTGAGATCGTGATTCATTCCTGCCAAAGTATTTTTGTTGTTCTTTTTTCCCGATAACTAACTTTTTTTGCTGCTTGCTGCTATCGATAAGCGAAACTGTTAACCAGGGATTATTCAAACCATATTTACTTAGAGAAGTTGCCTGTTCCGATTCATACTTTTTTACGATGGAATCATGAAGCTGGTTGAGCATATTATCGATTTTATCTTCATCACATAACGCTTCTATCGGATGATTTAACCACCACTGCTGATTTTTATCTTTAAAGCATGAGAAGGTCTTGCCTTTATTTTTGATCAAAATTTTTACGATTTCCCCCCTTTCAAATTTTAAGATAGATTTATCCCGGAGATCATAAAGTGTTTTTGTAACATTGTTTTTTAAAGTTGTTGGAACAAGATAAACACTATTAGCTCCACTTTTTCGATAAAAGACGCTGGTATTATCAAGATTGGCATCCCCAACCAATAAGGTATCGCTAATCCCCGGTCGTTCAATCACTAAAGCGTATTGATATGGATTTAAGCCAAATTTTCTAAAATCATCAGGAATATCTGAAACAAACCTTCCCTTTTTTAACCAGCTAAAAGCATCTAAAATACTTTCGATTGTTGATTCATCAGCCTCGCTCTGTACCGGCGAAGTGACTTTCCACATGGTGCTATCCTTCTTAATGATAATTTCCCCGGGCAAAAATGAAAGTCCAGTGACATGCGCTTTATCGAGATTTATAAGAAGCTCTTGTTGCTCTTTTTGTGCTTGCTTGCGCTTTTCTCCTTGAATTTCAAAAAAATAAACATAAGCCAATAATCCTGAAAAAATAATCAGCAATACTATTGTCTTCCGTGATGCCATAGCTGTTCTTCATTTATTTTCGTTGGACGTAAATAACAATTCCGGCAATTAATATCGATATTGGAAGCAGAACAACACCAATCCAAAAAATTACCTGGGACTGTTGCGCAGTTAACGATAATCGATTATCTCCAGGCTCCCTGGCTCGAATTGAAATAAGATCACCCTGCTCAGCCAGCCAGTTGATCACATTGAGAAACAGATCGCCATTACCTTGATAATTGAAATAGGCATTGGTGATGAAATCGGAATCTCCAAATACGCCGACACGCGTTTTGAGTTGTTTGATTGATTCACCCACAGCCATCGTGTCTGGTTCAGGCGAGACGTCTTTTTCAGCTACCGCAGCCAGGGAAACCGGGCCTTTTAGGTCCCTGCCTTCATCAAAATTTATCTCCTCATCTCCTAAATTCGTCTCTCCCCAGCTCGAAGGAAATTCCGGTGTCTTTGCTAAAGATTTCACCGTAATACCTGAACCGGATTCTGATACCGGGGTAACCGATCTCGCCAATCGAAAAATAGTCATTAGATCAAAATCATCGGTAATTTCATGCGATTCATAATTGGCAATGAGCGGGCTTCCATAACCAGCACCAAATAACTGCCCCACCGGGGAGACATCAATAATGGTATTATTGCCAATTTCAAAGCCCCATTTGCCAAGAAGATTTTGAAGATCGGGTTGATCCGGGTTTAACAATACCAGCAGCTTACCTCCATTTTTAAGATATTGATCAATCGCTTGATATTCGACTTCCAACAACTCTTTTTTTAGTCCTGCTACGACCAGAACCGAACAATCACCCGGAATCTTTTGTTGTTCTGCTAAAAATATTTTTTCTACAATGTAATTCTCGGCTTCGATTCCTTTCCTGGCTTCATTCAATCCTTCGGGGTTGATGTCATCGATATCATGCTCCCCGTGCATGGTGGTAAAATAAATCTTTTTTGCTCCATCCCGGGTAACTTTTATCAACGCATTAGTAATTTCCTGTTCAGTGCTCTCTTTTATCCGCTCGATCTTATCGCCATGCTCTAAAATAATGGTTCCATAATTTTCAATATTATATTGCTTGACCAGGGCTGGTTTCATATCCGGATCGATCATTTCATATTTGAAGCGACTGGATTGATTGGCATACTCTTCCAGTAGATCCTGACTCGCTTGCTGATTGCCGGGACGGAAAAACGCCTTTACATTCACATCATCGGATAATTCTTGAACAATTTTTTTGCTTTGAGGCGATAAGCTAAAAAGTTTGCCTTTAGTCGTGTCCCACCGGACATTATGTCGACCTAAAATCATATTGATTAAAACAATTATCCCAAAAACGAGCACACTCATAAAAAAAATATTGCTGCTATATCGAAACGACCGGGTCTTCAAAAACTGCCCAACTTTTTTCCGATTGATCCAGGTAAAAATTAAAACCAGGATTATTCCGAGGACAAGGAAAATCCAATTCAACAACGACCAATCAGCATTAACCAGCTTTGCAAAAAAAGATAGAATAATGAGAGCCATGCCTGCTAGACAAAAATATTTCACCGGTTCTTTCATCGGCTCCCCCTCCACCTGGCTGATTCGATTGATGCATAACTTAGAAACAGGCTCATAAGAATAAAACTCAGGTAAAAAACGATATTTTTGGTATCGATCACACCTTTCTCAAAATCATTGAGATATTCGATTAAGGAAAAATGGCTCAAAATTTTACCCAGGCCAGGACTCAAAAAACTGGAAATCCAGCCCATTGCCCAGAAAATCAAAATGACCGCTATCGTACTTACCGCAGCCACGATCTGGTTATCGGTCAAAGTAGAAAAAAGCAACCCGATGGCTAAATAGCTGCTTCCAATCAAAAAAATTCCCAGGTAACCGGAGAATACCTGGCCGATCTCGGGATTACCATAAGCAAACAGAAACAGCATATAGAACAAAGTGATAATTAGCATTAAAATATAAAGAACAACTGACGCAGCATATTTGCCAACCAGTGTCTGTATGTTCGTAATGGGTGATGTTTGTAATAATTCAATTGTACCAATCTTCTTTTCCTCAGCATATAGCTTCATGGTAATTAATGGTAAAATCATTAAGGCAATGGTGGCAACATTTCCAAAAAACGGTCGGGTTACCCATTCATGAAGGTTCATCGGGGGCGACATCTGTCTCAATTGCTGCGCATACATATCCACTTCAAAACACCGTTGAACAAAAGACGATAGAATAAGATAGAAAAAAATTCCAGCAATCGCAATAAAAAGCGCAATGACAACATACGCTATCGGGGAGACGAAATATGATTTTAGCTCACGTTCAAAAATCGCCCAGCTTTTCCGCACTAATTAACCACCTCCTCTTCATCTGTGGTCAAACGCAAGAAGATTTCTTCCAAACTCATTTCTGCTTTCTTTAATTCATAGAGATCCCAGCCGTTCGATACAATTACTTTTGCTAATTCTTTGGTCACTTCAGTGTGAAGGGAACTCTCAACTGAATAAGTTATTTTATCATCTGCACCTATTTGCGTGACAAAAACTTGATTGACACCTTGAACACGAGATAAGCGATCCAGCACCTGGTCTTCAGGTCCGTCAACAACGAGCGTAATTTGGTCCGATCCTTTTAGTTTCGCGATTAAATTTTCTGGCTTATCCTCTGCCACGATCCTTCCCCGATCGATGATCACCACTCGCTGGCAGGTCATGCTTACTTCAGGCAAAATATGAGTGCTAAGGATTACAGTATGTTTTCCCGCCAGGTTTCTAATCAGCTCCCGCACTTCAATGATCTGCTTGGGATCCAGCCCGATGGTCGGCTCATCGAGAATTAATACCTCGGGTTCGTGAATGATCGCCTGGGCAATGCCTAAACGCTGCTTGTATCCTTTAGATAAGTGCTTCACAATGGTACTGATCCGATCATCGAGCCCGGCTCTTTCAATGGCATTATTGATTTTTTGTTTTCGATCCCGGGGATCAACTCCTTTTATTTTGGCAATGAAATCAAGAAAAGAGTAGACAGTCATTTCAGCATATAAAGGGGGATTTTCAGGCAGGTAGCCAATTCTTTGTTTAACCTCTAAAGGGCTTTGGAAAACATCGAAATTTGCCACTTTTGCAGTACCTTTAGACGCAGGTAAAAAACAGGTTAGAATGCGCATGGTCGTGGTTTTTCCAGCGGCATTCGGACCTAAAAAACCAAGTACTTCGCCTTTTTCAACTTTGAATGTTACATCCTCAATAGCAGTGATATTTCCAAAATAACGGGTAAGCTTTTCAACTTCAATCAATGACTTTCTACGCCTCCACAAAGCACCGTTTCTATAATATCAAAAATAACATAATTAAGAAATCAAATCAATAAACTCGAATATCAAATGTTGAGAGTAAATATGAAATTTTAAGCTTCAATATTCACCAATCAATACCCAGCACCCAGGATTCGAAATTCATCTTTCGATATTCATTATTGTAGTTAAAATGAAATTAGTTTTACCGACGTATACCCAATTTCTCAATTAAGCTGCGATATTCTCCAATATCTTTTCTTTGCAAGTACTTCAATAATCTTCTTCGTTGTCCCACCAATTTTAACAATCCTCGGCGGGAATGGTGGTCTTTAGATTGAGCTTTTAAATGTCCTGAAAGCTCTGAAATACGTTTAGTTAACATAGCAATTTGACTTTTCGTATTACCAGTATCTTTTTCATTTTTTCCATATTCTTTGAATATTTCAATTTTTTCTTCACTGGTCAATGGCATAAGCTTCTCCTGGTTAATCTTATATTGTTCTTGTTTAATATTTGTTTGAAAAATAAAGGATGTCCAGTTTGTTGATAAAGACACCTTGAATTTTAATTACTACTAACAATTTTTCGCTAATAAATTTCCACTAATAAAGTTCCGCGAATAAGATTGTTTGCGTTACATTACCGATAGATTCTCATTCGTAAGGATTTCTAACGTTTTTTCTTTATCCTTTTCTACCTGTTTTATTAACTGTTCAACATGTTCAAAATGAAAATCATCTCTAATTCTTGTTTTAAATTCAATCTCCAAAGTTTGACCATATAGGTTTCCAGAAAAATTAAAAATATGCAGTTCAATTGTTCGCCTATTGAATGCGAACGTAGGCTTTGTTCCAATATACAGAACTGCCTTATAAACTTGACCTCCCAATCGAGCCCAGGCTGCATAAATTCCATCTTTTGGTATTAATTTTTCACGGGAAACAGGCTCAATATTTGCCGTTGGAATATTGAATGTGCGCCCTCTCCCCTCTCCCCTGATTACTTTACCTTTTAAACGATAATTTCTCCCTAAATACTTAGACGCAAGTTCTACTTTACCGGTCAATAACAATTTCCGTATTTTTGTACTACTGACGATCACACCGTCTAATGAAAAAGCCGATAACACCACGATTGAGTATCCATATTTCTGCCTGAGTTGCTCTAAAATCTCATAATTTCCCTGCCGATTTTTACCAAAAGCATGATCGTATCCGATAACTATCTTTTTGAAACCGATCTTCTTTACCAGTATATTTTCAATGAACTGCTGTGAACTTAATTGAGCAAATTTTTCAGTAAAAGGTACAATGATCAGACGATCAATTTTTAAATCTTCCAGGATTAATATTTTTTCTTCAATCGTCGTTAATAATTTTAAACCATTTTTTTGGGGAGACTTTATCACAAATTGTGGATGAGGTTCAAAGGTAACAATTGTTACACATTCATTATCCCGGCTGACCGAATATTGTAAATTTTTTATGATTGCTTGATGCCCCCGGTGAACACCATCAAAGGTGCCAGTCGTCAAGATACAACAATCATCTCTTTTAATTTCGTCAAGACTTTTAAAAATCTTCATTCCAACGCACAATCATCCACTGCAACTACCAGATCAAAATGTAGGACAAATTTGCAATTTGTCCTGCCGATTTAACAATTCCTCAAACTGGTTTAAATGAATCGAATTTATAACGTCAAATTCCCCAATTTTGGTTCGAATTAACGATTTCAAATGCCCGCCACAGCCAATCCTTTGACCCAAATCCCTTGCCAGCGCCCGTATATAGGTGCCTTTGGAACAGGCGACTTCAATTTTCGCCATTTGACCATCGAAAGACAACAGCTTGATACGATCAATATGAACCAGTTTTGGCTCTCTCTCGATGACTTCACCCTGGCGAGCAATCTTATATAAACGCCTACCCTTCACCTTTTTTGCCGAAAACATCGGGGGGATTTGATAAATATCACCGATGAAATGACTGCAAACCTGGTCCAATTCCTCTCTGCTTAATGTCGGAACTTCTGCCTCGCTGGTTACTTTGCCGGTTCGGTCATCCGTATCCGTCTCAATACCTAACTCAATTTCACCGACATATTCTTTTGGTAAATCCATTAGTCGGGCAACCTGCTTGGTGGCTTTGCCGGTACAGATTAATAGCACGCCTTCTGCAAACGGATCCAGTGTGCCAGCATGACCGACTTTTGTTGAAACAAGATTTCTGACCTTTTTAACTATCCAAAAGGAAGATTTTCCGATTGGTTTATAGAAATTTAGTATTGCACCGGCTTCAAAGTCAAATTCTTTCTCCAGCCAGATCATGAATCATCCTGTTTATGTATTTTATCTAATAGCATTTCAATATGTTCGGCATTATCTATGCCGGTATCATAAAAAAATTCAATTTCGGGTACATATCTCAATTGAGTTCGCTGACCGATCTCTAAGCGGATAAAACTTTTTGCTCGCTCCAATCCTTTCAGTGCATTATCTTTAGCCTGATCATCACCCAGGACTCGATAATAAATCCGGGCATGTTTCAAATCATCAGTCACCTTAACGAAGGTGATATTTACCGATTTGATCGATGGATCTTTAATCGTAAAAAAAAGAATAGCGCTGACTTCTCGCTTAATCAATTCTGAAACACGAAGTGATCGTTTAAATTTCATTTTTTTTAAAAAATTTCAATTGAATGATCGATAACTTCAACTCGAAAATCATTCTCGATAAAATTAAAAGCCTGGCTTAGCGTGCTATCGACGATTTTTCTATCATTAGAAACAACAGCTAATCCCAACGAAGAACGCTGCCATTTGTCATTATTTTCAATCTCAGCGATGGAAACATTAAATTTATTTCGAATCTTTGTTTTAATGCTTTTCAAAACGAAACGTTTTGATTTTAATGATCCACTGTCTGGAATATACAGTTCTACCTGTCCAACACCGACAAACATTTATTTTCTTGTTTTTGATATATTATATTTTATGGTGAGTCGTTAGTGGTAAGTTGTGAGTGGTAATCGATAATTCTGATACAGTCTACCACTAACCGCTCACTAATTAGCCGCCGCAAGCGTCCTCTTCACTTCAATTACCTTATAAACTTCCATGACATCACCAATTTTTATATCATCAAAGTTTTCCAACCCGATTCCACATTCAAAGCCGGACTGAACTTCTTTCACATCTTCTTTAAAACGCCTCAACGAAATTAACTTGCCTTCATAAATCAATTTATCTTCCCGATACAACCGAATATTATCATTTCGAGTTATCTTACCGGTTAAGACATAACTTCCCGCGATCATGCCGATTTTTGGTATCCTGAAAGTTTCACGTACTTCAATAGTACCTAAATTTTCTTCTTCAAAAGCCGGTTCCAACAATCCTTCGAGCGCATTCTTCACATCAGCAATAGCGTCGTAGATCACCTTATAGAGACGAAGATCTACATTTTCTTTTTTGGCAATTTGACGAGCATTAATTGTTGGTCTAACCTGAAATCCAAGAATAATCGCCTCGGAAGCCGTGGCAAGCAGCACATCTGATTCAGAAATTGCACCAACGCCTTTGCGAATTATCTTTACTGTTACTTCATTGTTTGACAACTTGGTTAATGAATCGCTGATCGCTTCGACGGATCCATCGACATCGCCTTTTATAACAAGCGAAAGATCTTTAACTACGCCGGTTTTAATCTGCCGTGAAATTTCATCCAGCGTAATATGTCGAACCATACGGTGTTCCTGCTCACGCCGAATTTGTTGCCGCTCCGTACTAATTTGTTTCGTATCCTTCTCTGACTCCAGAACGATGAAGGTATCACCAGCCTGGGGAAGACCGGTAAAACCGATTACCTGGATTGGAACCGATGGACCGGCTACTTTTTTCTTATGCCCGTACTCATCAAACAATCCCCTTACTTTACCATAGTACTGACCAACAATGAACGGATCTCCAATTTTCAATGTTCCTTTTTGAACCAATATAGTAGCGACAACACCTTTTCCTTTATCAAGCTCCGATTCAATCACAACACCTCTTGCCAATCGATTGAAATTGGCTTTTAATTCCAGAATTTCAGCCTCGATAACAATACTCTCAAGCAGTTTATCGATATTCTGCCCCAACTTGGCTGAAATTTCGATGCACTGGTTTTTTCCACCCCATTCTTCAATTAAAACACCATGATCGGCTAACTGCTTCTTTATTAAATCGGGATTCGAATTTGATTTATCAATTTTATTGATCGCAACAATAATCGGGACACTGGCTGCCCTGGCATGATCGATTGCTTCAATGGTCTGGGGCATCACACTATCATCAGCAGCTACCACTAATATGACGATATCAGTTGCCTGGGCGCCGCGGGCTCGCATGGCAGTAAAAGCCTCATGACCTGGCGTATCGAGAAACGTGACTAATTTACTACCCACACTAACCTGGTAAGCGCCAATATGTTGCGTAATTCCACCAGCTTCACTCTGGATGATATTGCTTTTTCGGATATAATCCAATAACGAAGTTTTTCCATGATCAACATGGCCCATAATCGTTACGACCGGGGAACGCGATGACAATGTGGATTCATCATCTTCATCATCCAATTCCTCTACCAGGTCAGTGCCATATTCCGGAATGATCTCAACCTGGTAGCCAAATTCGAGGGCAACAATCTGGATCGTCTCAATATCAAGGCGCTGATTAATTGTGACCAACATTCCCAGTTCCATACATTTTTTGATCACTTCGCTGGTTTCTACATCCATTTCCTGTGCCAATTCAGCGACAGTAATAAATTCATTTACACGCAGAATGCTCGATTCTTCTTCTATAAATTCATCTGTATCTTTCATTCTTTTTTTGCGTTTCTTAGGACGCGCAGTATCCTGCATTGCAGCAAATGTTTGTCGGATCGATTCTTCAACCTCTTCATCGCTGATTACAAATTTCTTTTTCTTCTTTGCCTTTTTCTTTGGTTTTTCCTTTGATACTTTTTCTGCTACACGCTCAACTCTCTTCTTTTTCCGTTTCTTCTTTCGCTTTGGAGTTTCTTCTTCAGTGGTTTCTTCAGTCTCCTCCTTTTTCTTGATATGAGCAATACGATCTTTTTTCTTGAGTTTCTTCTTCAAACGTTTCGGTTTTTCCTCATCTTCTTCCTCATGTACCTTCCGTTCTTTTTTCTTCGCATCTATCTTTCGGATGACTTTTAACTCAAGCTCTTTTTCCGGTTTTTCTATTTTTTCATCCTTTTCAGCGACGGGCGGCTCGACTTCTGGACCAATTTTTGGTAACGCTTCAAGTTTTGTATCTTTAACAATCTTCCCCGATTCCTTTGGCAACTCAGACCCTGCTGGTATTTCTGCGTCAGGAATCGTTGATCCCTTAACTTTTTTAGTTGGCGGCTTCGCTGTTTTATCTTTTATACCATCACCACCGTCAGCTTTTTCTATTTTCTCAATAAGAGTCTCAACGACTTCAATCTCTATTTTTCCGAGTTGATCAGAAATGGCAACCGTTTCTTGATCCAGGTCTTCTGCCGGTTTTGTATCACTAATTTCAACCACATCATCTTTAATTGGAGTTTTTCGAGCAAGAATATCCCCTTTGGGCTCACGCCTTCGACGTCGGGGCATTTCTGTCATCACCATTGAAGAGACCTTTAACATCTCTTCATATTCGAGAAGTTCCTTACGCTTTTTCTCCTCCTCAACTGCCTTTTTCTCTTTTAACTTCTGCCGAATGTCAGAATCAACGCCAACAATTTTGATGTCCTTTGAAAATTTCTTACTAACTTCATCATACATTTCATCCGTTACCGGACTCATGTGACTATGGACATCAAAATTCGCCTTGGCAAGAAAATTGGTCAACGCGTCAATTGAGATGTTAAATTCTTTGGCGACTTGATATATTCTACGTTTCTTACTCAAAATAGACTACTCCAATCTAATTTTTTGTAACAGACAAACTGGACTTTACTTAAAAACGATTCATAACAAAAAATAATTACAAAATAAACTATAGCTGTGCTTCGTCTTTTTTGTTAATTAATCTCCTTTCATATCTTCAATTGCTTCAAAAATTTGGTCAACTGTTTTAGGACCAATGCCATGGATTTTTAGCAGATCTTCTTTTGTCGCATCGAGAAGGTCATCAACAGTCTCGTAGCCGCTGGAAATCAATTTGTTAACAATAGACGGCGTCAATTCCTCAATATCGGCTAACTCTATATCTTCTTCCGTTTCTTCCGCCATCATTTCAAAATAATCAGATTCTTTTATCGTATCAATATCATATCCTGCTAACTTCGAAGCCAGTCTTTTATTCTGTCCCCCCTTGCCAATTGCCAGCGATATTTGATGATCAGGAATCACAGCAACAGTTTTTTTATTGGCTTCGTCAATGATGACTTTCACTGGTTTTGCCGGGCTTAATGCACGGGCAATAAAAATTTCAGGCTCACTCGACCAATTTATAATATCAATCTTTTCGTCGTTTAATTCTCGTACAATCGATTGAATTCGGACTCCCTTCATTCCGACACAGGCACCAACAGCGTCAATCCTTTTATCGTTGGAATAAACTGCAATCTTAGTCCGATCGCCAGCTTCACGAGCGATTCCCTTTATCTCAATAATTCCATCATATATTTCTGGCACCTCAAGTTCAAAAAGACGCATCAAAAAAACTGGATCGGCGCGAGTTACAATTATATCAGGTCCCCGGTTGGTACGATTAACTGCCTTGATTAACACTCTCAAGTGATCACCACGACGATATTTCTCGTTATATATTTGCTCTCTCTTTGGCAAAACGACCTCGATTTTTTCAACATTGAGATAAATTTCGCCACGGTTTATCTGGCGAATATCGCCAATGATTATTTCACCAACTCGAGTCTGGTATTCTTCAAAAATAACATCCTTCTCAGCTTCTTTGATCTTTTGATTTAAATTCTGTTTCGCAGAAATTATTAATCGACGTCCAAAGCTGGCCGGATCAATGATATCGAGAAATTCATCACCAATCTCCAAATCAGGTTCCACTTTTTGTGCGGTCTCCAGATCGATTTCAAGACTCTCGTCATCTACTGTTTCGACGATGGTTTTACTCTGGCAAATCTCAATCTCACCCTTATCCATACTAACAAAAATATTGAAATTTTCGGCGTTGCCATACTTTTTTTTGACAATCGAATACATTATACTTTCAAGTATTGAACTTAATAGATCCTTTTCAATATTTTTATCTTTCACAATTTGATTAAAAGCTTCAACAATATCACTTTTCATAAACAGCCATCTCCTGATTAGCAACGGTATGCTTTTACCATTTCGGTATAATTTTAGCAACTAAAATTGTGGATATCTCTATTTTAATTTGATTTTTGTTCTGGTTAAACAAAACCTGGTTATTATCAACATGTTCTATAATACCAGTGAGAGTTTTCTCCTCTTCTTTCTCGGTATAAATAACTTTTGCTGTTCGCCCCAAATTTCTTTTAAAATCCCGTTCTGTTTTCAAGGGTCGATCCAGCCCCGGTGAAGACACTTCAAGTCGATACCGATCCGAAATTAAATCCCGGGTATCTAATAGATCAGAAATCTGCCGACTTAGAGCCGCGCACTGATCCAATGAAATGCCTTCATCGGTGTCAACATAAATTCGTAGAACATGTGATCCTGATCTTCCTTTCAAATCTAGATCGATTAGATCAACTTGCTGTGAATCCAGAAGTGGAAGTATCAGGTCTCTAATCTGTTTTATCTTAGCCTGTTTCATTATTATTATTTTTATAGCAATAAAAAAGTGGGATAATTGTCCCACTTTAAATTGCTAATATAATAAATTTATTTTTAATTTGCAAGAAATTTTTACTATGATTTCGTTTTTATCCCATTATCGCTGCTAAAAATAATTCAGCATCGCTTTTAAAACCGGAATCAGGGTATTTTTCTATCACAGTTTGATAACATTTTCTGGCGTCAGCCACCCGATTTTCTAATTTATAACATCGCCCGGCATCCATAAATTGCTGGGGTGCATTATAATGATCAGCAAATTTGTTGGCTCCTTTCTCATAGGACTGAGCAGCCTCTAAAAATTTGCCCTGTTGTTCGAAGCAGGCTCCCAAACCTGAAAATGCTGCACTGGAAAGTATTGGATCATCGGCGTAATCATCCAGGTATTTCCGAAAAGACGTTATCGCATTTTCATACTCGCCTTTTTGAAAATAGGTATACGCTAATAAATACACTCCATTGGAAGCACTCCTGGTGCCACTATAATTTTCGCTCATATTTGATAAAATATCAACTGCCTGTTGCAGCTCGCCCCTGGCGATTTCTGTATTCGCTTTGGCAAGCTGCTCAGAAGCATTTAGCTCGGCTTCTTTTTTGCTTTGAATGAAGAAAAAAATGAGTACGATAATAGCAGCAGCAGCAATTAGTCCGATTGTAACTTTACTTGAGTGCTGTTTAAAAAAATCCACCGCCTTTAAATAGAGGGTGACAAACTTATCCTCTTTAATTTGTCGCTTTGAGATTCGTTTCCTTGCTTTTAACATTGTTCTAATCCTTTATTAATTCATTAAGTTATTGTATAGCAATGTCATTAAACTCAAAGTAATTCGATATTCGACATTCTATATTTACAATTCAGATTCTTAATTTAATCATAACAAGTGCCCCTGGCAGGACTCGAACCTGCGGCACGCGGTTTAGGAAACCACTGCTCTATCCTGACTGAGCTACAGGGGCG
>CBFDBN010000032.1:0-17161 GCA_965603055.1 uncultured bacterium
GATCGAAATATTTATGATCTACAATGGCATCCCAAAGGGAAAGACATTCTGTTTTTAGCCGGAGATCAAGGCGACTATAATTTATACTCCATATCTCGCTCAAAAAAAAGGATCGAGCCAATTGTGGAGGTACATCATCGCATTCGACAGTGGGATGTTTCACGTGATGGAAAAACTATCGTTCTATCCCGCAGCAAAGTGAATATGCCAGATGAGATTTATGCCGCACATTACAATAAAAAAACCATCAAGCGTATTTCCAATTGCAATGACGATCTGCTGGAAGGAATTCAATTCCAGGATGCGGTAACAGTGAGTTTTAAGGGGGACAATGGGACGATGATTCAGGGGTGGTACATCACTCCGCCTAATTTCGATTCCAATCATATCAAATATCCATTAATCTTGAATATTCATGGCGGGCCTCAATTAATGTATTCCAATCAATTCGATTATGAATTTCAACTAACCGCAGCAGATGGGTATATTGTATTTTATTGTAATCCTCGTGGTAGCATGGGGTATGGGCAGGCTTTTACTGATGAGGTTAACCAGGATTACGGCGGTAGCTGTTATAAAGATATCATGGCAGGAATCGATTACATGATCTCCCTCGGCTTTGTGGATGAAAATCGTATGGGCGTCACCGGCTTATCTTTTGGCGGCTGGATGACGACCTGGATTATCGGTCACACCGATCGATTCAAAGCTGCCATTCCTATGGCGCCGTTTGTCAATATGTTTTCGTTTTATGGCACGACTGATGAACAGTTTTTCCCGGAGTGGGATTTTGGCGGTAATCCGTATTCAGCCGAAGTTCGAGCAATTTATGAGAAAAACAGTCCATTAAATTGCGCTGCCAATTTTAAAACGCCGACATTGATTTTACATGGTGAAGCGGATTGGCGCTGTCACTTCACCGAAGGAGAGCAATTATTTACAGCACTGAAAAAGATGAACGTCCCTGCCATGATGGCTCGTTTCCCTGGTGAACCGCACGTTTTTGAGCAGCCTAATCATATCGAAGCAGCGCTGAGGATGAAGCTGGGATGGTGGGAAAAATATGTTTTGAAGTAAGCTTTTACTAAAATTTAATGTAATTATTTAGTCAACTGAAGTTAGCCTAGAAAACCGTTAAAACGGTTTCAAGCATTCACATTTTTGAATAAACACCACAATTAATTGTGGTGTTTATTCACAACGAACGATGACAATAGCCGTTTCAACGGCTTCCCTTCAGGTCGCTAAACTGTTACAATTTAATTTTATCGGACAATTGAATATAAAATACTGGAGTGGGGAATTTTATGAACAAACTATCAGATCGATTGATCTCTCTGGATGTCTTTCGTGGGCTTACCATTGCTGGAATGATCCTGGTCAACAATCCTGGTACATGGTCTAAGGTCTATAAACCATTGCTTCATGCGCCGTGGAATGGCTGGACGCCGACGGATTTTATTTTTCCGTTTTTTCTGTTTATTGTCGGCGTTGCCATGTCATTATCTTTGACTAAAAGAATTGAACGAGGAGATCCCAAATCCCAACTGTATGCCAAGATTGTCAGGCGAACCGTAATAATTTTTGCTATTGGATTGTTTTTAAACCTGTTTCCCAATTTTAATTTTCAAGAAGTCCGAATTCCCGGCGTACTGCAAAGAATTGCCTTGTGTTATTTTTTCGCTTCGGTGATAATGGTTGAAGCCAACAAAAAATGGCAAATCGGTTGGACAATTGCTTTACTGGCAGTTTATTGGATTTTAGTGAAATTGGTTCCAGTCCCGGGGTATGGTGCCGGTGTGTTGGAAGCAAAAGGAAGCTTATGTTGGTATATTGATAGCAAATTATTAGCTGGTCATACCTGGAAAGGCGCTCCCGCGCTGGGTTTTGATCCCGAGGGAATACTAAGCACCTTGCCAGCAATTTGTACCGTTATGTTTGGCATTTTTGCCGGGGATTGGATCAGGTCAAACCGAGGCAACTATGAAAAAGTCAGCGGTTTATTTGTTGCTGGAATTATTGGATTAGTTCTGGCTGAAATTTTAAAAGGCTGGCTGCCAATCAATAAAAATTTGTGGACAAGTACTTATTCAATTTTCATGGCAGGCATGGCAATTATTTTCCTGGCAATGTGTTACTGGTTAATTGATATTAAAGGTTATAAAAGCTGGGGAAAACCTTTCATTGTTTTTGGCAGCAATGCGATTTTGGTATTCAGCCTGGCTTCACTGGTTGCAAAAATTACATTCAAGGTGAAATGGCTCCAGGCAGATGGCGCTGAAATGATGCTTAAAACTTATCTCTACAAAACAGTGTTTGCATCCTGGGCTGGCACCAATGAGTTTAGCTCATTGCTTTACCCGATTGTGTATCTCTTATTCTGGCTGGCGATCATGTGGATTTTATATCGAAAAAACATATTTGTGAAAATCTAATTACAGAAATGTATTAACCAGGCTATAATTGGGAATTTCGGTATTACTCCCGAATAAATTTATATTCAACTCACTTTTTTTGCTTGACTTTAAAGTGGTTTATGTATAAATTTTTTAATCCCAAGCGATAGAGCATGTTCAGATTGATTCATATTCATAGCAATGATAAGTGAATGATTTACCCGTACAACTACCCCTTAATCAAAGTTGTTTGTCAATCAGAATCCCCATGCAGATTTATAATTAGTGTCTGTCCGAAAACGTAACATAAGCTTCCAGCTTGTGAGAAAAACCAGCTTAACTTCAATATTTTGATTGCAAGCAGGATGCTTACGTTACAAAACCCGTCCTTTTCGGACAGACACTAATTAATTAAATTTGCCAAACAATCCTGGTTTTACATAGAAAAATTTTCAGCTATTAAATCCAGTTTTATTGTTAATCTTTTTACAGTGGGAATAAAATTTAAAAATTCTAAACATTTTTTTCAGCAATTCTGCCATTGAGTTTTTATATTATTAGAAAATAGATATATTTTTCAGAAGGAGGTGATGGAAGTTTTTTTTCATGGTTATATTTTTAATTCACTTCTAAAAACACATTATAATCCAAGTGAGGAGGGCAAGATGAAAAAGCTATATATCTTAGCCATTATTTTTTCAGTGTTAATGACATCTTTAAGCTTTGGACAGAATGCTAAAATTTATGTCGGGGATCGAACCGCACTGCAATCTGATATCCCGAGTTTTGTCGGCTATGTCCCAGATGCGATCGTTGTTAAGTTTGAATCTGCTGTGGCTCAAACATTTTCCCGGTCACGCCTGGCACAAGGGAAAACTGGTAATTCAACTATTGATGCCCTGAATCAATGGTTTGCTGTGAGGTATCTTAAAGAGATGTTTCCCGGTGCGCAACAGAAATATTATGCCGGCAGCACAGTTGAGCTTGCTGGTTTCTTCCGCGTTAAATTTAGCTCACATCAAAAGGATATTGAAAGCGTTGCAGCAGCATATCAAGCTGTATCTGGAGTTATCAAGGCTGAGCCGATCGGGATTCATAGCGTAAGTGTGATGCCAAATGATGGAAGTTTTTCAGATCAATGGCACTTAAATCAATCCAACGATCATGATATTGACGCACCAGAAGCATGGGATATCGAGGCTGGTAATGAAGACATCATTGTTTCTGTTTTTGATACTGGCGTACGCTATTTCCACAAGGACCTTGGGGGTTCAAACGCTTCCTATTCTGATCCCACTAATGTCGACGGCAATGTGTGGATCAACTGGGCGGAGAAAAATGGGGCTGCCGGAGTGGATGATGATGGTAATGGATTCGTTGATGACTGGGTCGGCTGGGACTTTGTGGATGATGCCTCAGATCCGCCGAGATATCCTGGCTGGCCAGGAGAAGATGTTAATGATCCTGACAATGATCCCCGTGATTTCAATGGACATGGAACACACTGCGCTGGAAATGTTGCAGCCCTGAACAATAATGACTTTGCGACCTGTTCACCATCTGGCGGTTGGGGCAATGGAACTCGACAGCCGAGCGGAAATGGTGTTAAGGTTATGGCCTGCCGAATTGGTTGGTCGGCGGATCTTTTTGGCCGAGGTCGCTATGAACTCGGCTTTGTTCGAATGGATTTTGCCGCAGAGGCTTTTTATTACGCGGCTGATAATGGTGCTAAAATAGTTTCCTGCAGCTGGGGCTCATCAAACAGCGCCGGCTTAGCAGATGCAATAAACTATTTTCTCGCCAGTGGTGGAATGATATTTAAATCTGCTGGAAATGATGGCAATGAGACTGCCGACTATATGTGTGGTCGAAATGATATTATTTCAGTTGCTGCTACTGATCAAAATGATTGTAGATCCGATTTCTCATCTTATGGTACCTGGGTTGATATTTCAGCACCGGGAACAGCGATTTATAGCCTGTACCATAGTCACGATGATCCGGAAGGTGATTACATCGCATCGATAGATGGTACATCGATGGCATCACCACTTGCAGCAAGCGTTGCCGCTTTAATCTGGTCTCAAAATCCCGGTTGGAGCGCAAGCCAGGTGGAACAAAAACTTTACGACAGCGCCGATGATATCGACAATCTGTCATGTAATTCGTCTTATGCCGGCAAGCTTGGCGCCGGCAGGGTCAATGCTTATAATGCCGTGGCTGGCGGAACACCCCAGCCCCCGGTTGCCGAATTTGTTGGCAATCCAACCTCTGGTGCTATGCCTTTAACGGTTAATTTCACCGATCAATCAACTGGCAGCATCACCACCTGGTCGTGGGATTTTGGCGATGGCGGTACCTCTACCGCGCAGAATCCATCTCATACTTACAACGCTGCGGGTACGTACACAGTGGAATTAACCGTAACTGGACCAGGAGGATCAGACACGGAAACAAAAGTCGATTATATTACTGTTACCAGTGGACCCGAACCCCCGGTTGCAGAGTTTGTCGGCTCACCAACTTCGGGAACAGTACCATTAACCGTTAACTTTACCGAACAATCCACTGGCGATATCGATAGCTGGTCGTGGACTTTTGGCGATGGCGGTACCTCTACCGCGCAGAATCCATCTCATACTTACAACGCTGCGGGTACGTACACAGTGGAATTAACCGTAACTGGACCAGGAGGATCAGACACGGAAACAAAAGTCGATTATATTACTGTTACCAGTGGACCCGAACCCCCGGTTGCAGAGTTTGTCGGCTCACCAACTTCGGGAATAGTACCATTAACCGTTAACTTTACCGAACAATCCAATGGCGATATCGATACCTGGTCGTGGGATTTTGGCGATGGCGGTACTTCAACAGATCAAAATCCGTCTCATACTTACAACAATGCCGGTGATTACACCGTATCGCTAACGGTCACTGGACCCGGCGGTTCTGATACTGAGACTAAAACAGATTATATAACGGTATCGGCTGGCGGCGGCGATTTCATGCACATTAATGATGTTACGGTCACCAAAGTCACTGTATTTGGTCGCTGGTCTTATGGCAAAGTGGAAGTGCAGATTGTCGATAAGAACGGAAGTCCAGTGGAAGGCGCGACCGTGGAAGGTGAGTGGATAGAAGGCGCTTCTGGAGCAGAAACTTTTACTACCGGATCAGATGGCTGGGGATCAGAACAATCTGGATATAACCGGAATGTTAATCAATACTGCTTTGAAGTCACCAATGTCAGTAAAACTGATTGGACTTATGATACCGATGCCAATGTTGAGAACTGGGCTTGCAGCGATGGCACTGGTGGATTAAATGCTTTGCCCGGCAGCAGTCCAAATGCCAAAAAAATTGGTGAGATTGAACAAGAATTGGGTGAAAATGTTGTATTCAGTCATCCCAATCCGTTTAACTCGTCAACGACAATTTCTTTCTATTTACAAGAGGCCGGCAATGTCACGGTTGATATTTATAATGTGCTCGGCAAGAAGATCGCTACTGTTCTCGATAACCATGTAGCTGCTGGATTGAATTCAGTCTTCTGGAATGGCACTGATGCCAATGGTTCTATCGTGGGTGCCGGGTATTATTTTTTCAAGGTTAGATTCCCCAATGGAGAATCGATGACCCGAAGGATGTTGATGCTGAAATAGACACTGAAATGTAAATATTAGGGGAATAAGAATTAATGAAAAGGGGATGTTTGAATTTTCTTTAAACATCCCTTTTTTCTTAATACAATAATATTACCAGTGAAATCTTTGTTTATTTGGCAAGAAATATTTAACATCATGCACCGTAAAGCTCGCTGAGAACGCAGAGAACGCAATGAAAATATTTTTTTATCGCATTTATGACTCTGTTGATTTAATGCAATTTACCCTTGCGAAGGTTTAGAGTTGTACAATATATTGGATAAAATTGCAAGACAACCACAATATACAGACTTTCCTGAATAAACTAACCTTCGCAAGGGTACTTTTTCAACGAGATCAATTATATTTATGAATTTTAATAACTTGGCTCAAATTTAAATTTTAAACTGAAAACAGGATGTTGACATTTTCGTTCAGCATCCTGTTTTTTTATTTTATATGAAATTTCGCTTTGATATTCACTCAAAAAATGTTATTTTATATTTTGAAAAAGTTGTAAAATATCAAACGGAATTAAAATATAAAATAGTGGAGCCGCTTATGAGCGACGTAAAAAATAATCTCGAACAAATTGTTGGAACGGATTTTGTCATTACTCCTGATCAACCAGAATACTATGCCTACACATTCGGTGATGCAACCATGTATCGTTCTCATCCTGATATCGTTGTCTACCCGGGAACTGCTGAAGAAATTCAACAAATTATCAAGCTTGCGAATCAGAAAATGATTCCATTAACAACCAGCGCCGGATTAACCGGGTTGTCAGGTGGAGCTGTTTGTCAATCAGGAATTTTGATGAACGTATCCCGGTTACGCAGGATCAAAGCCGTTGATGAAGTTTCAAAAACGGCTACGGTTGAACCGGGCATGAGCTGTGCTAATTTCAATGAATATTTAGCTCAATATAATTTAATCGTACCAGTGGCGCCAGCTTCTCATCTTATTTCAACATTGGGTGCTAACATAGCTGAGGCATCAGGTGGGACGTTTGGCATGTCCAAAGGGACATTTAAGAACTACCTGTTAACGCTAAAAGTTATCGATGGGCAAGGCAATATTTTTGACACTGGTAAGCCATTTCCCAAGCAGAGTACCGGCCCTGACCTTACCGCTGTATTTCTTGGTTCAGAGGGGACAATGGGCGTCATTGTTGAAATGACCTTCCGTTGTGATTACCTCCCACAGGATACCTGGACTATCCGTGCCCAGTTTAAAGACGAATTGGTGCTCCAGGCGATTCATGAGGGAATTGCCGAACAGAATATCGACTTGCATTCATTTGAATACATGGACGATAAAATGATGAAATGCCTGGGTAAGGAGAATATGCTGTTGCTATTACAAACTGCGGGATCGGAGTTTTGCGCCAGAATGAACGCCGAAAAGGTTGTGTCTGTATTGAAGAAATTGAATCCCATCGAATTAAAATATACCAACAATCCAGCAGAAGCAGATGAACTTTATGAGGAAAGAAGAAGCGCCTTGGGCGCATTAGCCAAAGCCGATCCGAAGAAACCAGTTATCGTCCAATTTGACCCGGTGCTGCCGCTTAGAAAATTTACCGCCGGTATTCAAAAGATGAGAGAATTAGCTGAGCGAGAAGGGCTGGAATTAATTATTTACGGTCATGCCGGTGATGGTAATTTACACCCCAGCTTTATAGTTGAAGATGATCTAGTGCAGAAAGAAAAGGCGAAGAAAGTTATTCGAGAATTTGATGGATGGATCGAAAAAGAGGGTGGTGTCTATTCCGGTGAACATGCTGTAGGATTCTTTCTGGGCAGAAGCCAGGATCAGATTCGTCCCGAAGTTGGTCCCTATCTCAGCGCTATCAAAAAAGCTTTCGATCCGAAAGGGATTCTCAACCCGGGAAAAATATTTGAAGTTAAAGAACCTTCGCTTCAAATTACGCCAGTTAAAGATGAATTCAAACAAATTGCTTCAATTTGCTCATTATGTGCCAAGTGTCACCTGTGCAAGAACGATAGCCCCAAATTTGCTGACATGCCATTTGAGCATAACACAATCCGGGGTAGGATTGCCATGATTGATGCCGCAACTCGCGGCATGGTTCCATTTAAAGCGATTAAACCTATGGTCGAAGAAATGTCACCCTGGACAAAAGATATGAACTGCCCAACATTTATTAAAGATCGAATGGGTGAGTTGATCGAATTGAGTGTCCAGGCTGCATAACTGTAGGACAAAATGGCATTTTATCCTGCTTTATTATAGCAAGGAAATAATTTAAAATAAATAAAAGAATTCAAACCCTTTCAAAGGTTGCAACCTTTGAAAGGATTCCTTACAGATTTAGTGGCTTAAACCATAAGCAGCTTTAAAGATACGGTCAAATCAGCTATTTTTTTTACAATATAATAAAACTAATAATGTTCCATCGTTCTATAAAATTATATAATTTTTTTATTATAATTTGATGTTTCAGTTAATTATTACTTGACATTTTTGTAGTTTTTTATTACATTATTATGTTGATAATTTGAACAAGGCAGAGGGTGAATGAATAAGCTGGATGACATTGACAGAAAAATCTTAAACATCCTTCAGGAGAGAGGAAGGATAACCAATGCCAATCTCGCTGCTGAAGTTGGTCTTTCTCCGCCGCCAATGCTTGAACGCGTTAAAAAGCTTGAAAAAAATGGTGTTATCAATAAGTATGTCGCCTTGCTTGATCCCAAGATGGTTGACAAAGCAACTATTGTTTTCGTTTCTCTCACCGTTGCTCGTCATCGCCTAAAGTCCTTTGACCAGGTGAACCAGGAGTTGAATAAATTTCCCGAGGTATTAGAAATTTTTCATATCTCTGGTGAAGAAGACTACATGATCAAAGTTGTCGTTAAAGGTATCCAGGAATACGAACAATTTTTGTTAAAAAAACTGGCAACCATACCGGCGATTAGCCGAATTAAAAGTAATGTTGTACTTTCAACGATAAAATATGGCACCAAAATTCCTATAGATTAAATCGTTACTGACCTTAAAGTTAATGATAGAAATTTTCATGTCCTTAGTTTTATATCTTCTTTTTCCCTTGTTTTTATGTGCTAAAATGCTTCATATTTTAATCGAATGTTTATTGCTTGAAAACGTCTCGATTTCCGAATATATTTTTATGAAATCCCTGAACATGAAAAATATCAATATCTTGGATACTAATTATGTGTCATATATAAGTAAAATAACTTAAAATATGAGGAGGAAGTATGAAGTTAAAAGAAAAATTAAAAGAAAAAATTGATGGTTGGCGTCCGCGTACAACCAAATTGGTTAAAGAGCATGGAGCTGTTAAAGTTGGAGAAGTTACCATTGCCCAGGCAATTGGCGGTATGAGAGGCGTAAAATGTTTAACAACGGATATTTCTTATTTAGATCCCTTTGAAGGAATTCGCTTTCGCGGTTTTACGATTCCAGAAACATTAGCTGCCCTGCCAAAAGTTCCTGGCACTGAGATGCCATACGTGGAAGGATTTTTGTATTTACTTTTGACTGGTGATGTTCCGACTGAAGCCGAAGCACTTGAAGTCGTTGAAGAATTCAAAAAGCGTCAAAAGACCCCGAAATATGTGTTTGATATGTTGAAGGCATTACCAAAAGATTCCCATCCAATGGCGATGTTCTCAGCAGCAGTTGTCGCAATGCAAAGAGAATCGAACTTCGTTAAGAAATACAATGAAGGCGTTAGCAAAATGGAATATTGGGATCCAACTTTTGAAGATGCGATAACCTTGCTGGCAAGACTTCCACAAATCGCGGCTTTCATCTATCGCTGGAAATATAAAAATGGCGATATTATCGATCCTGATCCCAAACTGGATATGGGTGGAAATTTCGCTCACATGATGGGAATCAAAAAGCCGTATGACGATGTTGCCCGACTTTACTTCATCCTTCACAGTGATCATGAAAGTGGTAATGTCAGCGCCCATACCGGTCACCTGGTTGCCAGCGCGCTTTCCGACATGTATTATGCGATTTCAGCGATGTTGAACGGATTAGCTGGACCTCTGCATGGTCTGGCAAACGAAGAAGTGTTGCGCTGGATTCAGGGCGTCATGGATCAAATGGGCGGCAAGATTCCAACTGAAGCAGAGATGAAAAAATTCGTATGGGATACATTGAACTCAGGGCAAGTCATTCCTGGGTTCGGGCATGCCGTTCTCCGCAAAACTGATCCTCGTTATCAGGCACAGCGTGAATTCTGTCTCAAACACCTGCCTGACGATCCAATCTTCAAATATGTGGATTCACTTTATAATGTGGTTCCGCCAATTCTCGAGGAACAGGGAAAAGCCAAAAATCCCTGGCCCAATGTTGATGCCCAGTCTGGAGTTATTCAGTGGTACTATGGTTTGAGAGAATATGAATTTTATACCGTACTATTCGGTATTGGTCGTGCCCTTGGTGTCGCTTCCAACATCGTTTGGGACCGCGCGCTTGGCTATCCAATTGAAAGACCAAAATCTTTGACTACAGCCATGCTTGAAGAAGTCGCCGGAGTTAAATAATTATCCGTAAGTCAGGAACAAATTGTTATTAAAAAAAGGGATGCCCCCGGGTGTCCCTTTTTTTTATTTGCTTATAATTCGTTTGATTTAATGCAATTTACCCTTGCGAAGGTTCTTGCAGATACTCTAAATTGTAGTTTATCATCATTTTTCATAAAAACATAGATGCTTGGCTAATCCAAAACCTTCGCAAGGGTAGGAAATCAACCTGGTTATTTATTCCTCCGCTACGCAACCGAAGCGACATAATTTCAATAAAAAAAGTATTGTTATTTTATAAAAATTTGCTTACATTTCGATTTAAAATTTAATTTTTGAAACTTTTTTCATAATTATCGATAGATCATCTTCATTTCGCATTGACATTTCGAGTGATATAAGGATTCTATCATGGATGTAATACAATATTTCAGACAAAAGGCTTCTAAAAATCCTAAAAAAGTTGTTTTTCCTGAAGCTAATGATGAAAGAATTTTAAGGGCAGTAAATCAAATCATTGAACAACGTATTGCAGAACCTGTCCTCATCGGAGAAAAAGATACAACCGTTCCATTTGTTGAGAAGTACATTTCCAATAAAGAAAAAATTACAATCATTTCTCCCTCCCAATCATCTCGATTCCAACAATATATAACAGCATACTGCTCTCGTAGAGAAAATGTGACGGAAAAAATTGCCGAGAGATTATTAAAAAAACCATTACTTTTTGGCGCAATGATGGTGGCACAGGGTGGTGCTGACGGAATCGTTTGTGGCGTTGCGCATACAACCAGCTCGGTAATCCAGGCAGCCAGTTTAACAATCGGATTTATGGAGGGAATTACATCCCCATCTTCGATGTTTATTATGGTTATTCCTGAATTTCGGGGAGAAAAGGATAAAATTTTAATTTTTGCAGACGCCGCAGTATCAATTAAACCTACTGCACAACAATTAGCTGAAATTGCCGTCGTAACTGGAAGAAGTATGAAAAAATTATTGGATATTGAGCCAAAGATAGCACTACTCTCTTTTTCGACAAAGGGAAGCGCCAGGCACGAAGATACGGAGAAGGTGATTCGGGCGGTTGAATTGGCAAAAAAAATGGCGCCCGATTTACTAATTGACGGAGAACTTCAAGCTGATGCGGCGTTGATTCCAGAAGTATCTCGAAAAAAAGTAAAGGAGAGTCCAGTTGCTGGTCAAAGTAATGTATTGATATTTCCAGACCTCAATGCTGGAAACATCGCTTATAAACTGGTTCAATATCTGGCTCGTGCCAGGGCAATCGGTCCATTTTTACAGGGATTTGCCAGACCAGTCAGCGATCTCTCAAGGGGAGCAAGTGTTGAGGATATTGTTGGTGTAACCGCGGTAACCGTGGTGCAGGCACAATCTAAGAATTAGTAAATTGATTTAATTGTTCTATTAAATTTTAGCTCGAATAGTAACACTAAGGCGGAGGTTTGAGTTATGTTAGTCAATATCAAAAAAAATTATGATGAAGTGAGTAAAGAAGCAGCAAATATGGTTGCTGATTTAATTCGTCGTAAGCCAAATTGTGTATTAGGATTTGCAACAGGCGGCACCCCACTGGGGCTTTACAAAGAACTGATTCGAATGCACAAAGAGGAAGGTCTTGATTTTTCAAAAGTCACCACATTTAACCTGGACGAATATGTCAGTCTCCCGCCGGAACATCCACAAAGTTATCATTATTTTATGTGGGAGAATCTATTCAAATATGTCAATGTAGATCCTCGCTATGTCCATATACCCCAGGGAATGGCGAAAGATATTGAAGAATTTTGTGAATGGTATGAAGAGAGAATTGAATATTACGACGGAATTGATCTTCAGATATTAGGTATTGGCGCGAATGGTCATATCGCATTTAATGAACCTGGATCATCACTCGGTTCAAGAACACGAATCAAAACGCTTCAAAAAGAGACCAGGTGGGATAACAAACGGTTTTTTGAAAGCCATGAACAAGTACCCAATCAAGCAATTACGATGGGGGTTGGCACCATCATGGATTCCAAAACGCTGCTTTTATTAGCAAGTGGCAAAAGTAAAGCCGATGCCATTAAAGCCACTGTTGAGGGACCGATTACGGCGCTGTATCCAGCGACAATTGTGCAGATGCATCGTAAAGCTTTTATTATATGTGATGAAGGAGCAGCATCGTCACTTTCAACAGAATATTCTGGCTATTTAACTTAATATAATAAAGTAAACTTGATTTGAATCCTGGAGATACTCATGAACGTAATTATTTTTGAAGATCAAAAATTCGATAATTTATATCCAATTACTTATTTACGACCAGTTTATGAATTGAAATGTGGGCATACTACGTTAAGAGAAAAGATTGAAAGGATGATCGGAAAGGCATCTTTTTATTATTTCATGCGAGATTACCTGGCGCCGGTATTTGCAAAAAGATTGGGCAATGAAAAAGTCAATCAAATCAATGTATTAAAGAACGATGATCTCCTGATCATCAACGGCAGGTTGTTAGCAATTGATTTTAAAATCGATCTTGACGGCGCTGAAGAAGTTGCTTTAATAAACAATCAATTGGTTTATGCCCGAATTAAAAAAACATCAATTCAAAAAATTGAATTTAAAGATCTGGATGAATTTATCAATACTGTTACTTCGGTGCTACCGACCAAAAATGTGTCAGCAACCCTCATTGATTACCCCTGGAATCTTGTTCAGAATAATTCTGAAGCGATAATTGATGATTTTAATCATATTCCTGATAAGGGGATACATGGGGAATTCTCGGATCAGGTTGCAGTTATTGGAGATAAGAATCTAATTCATATTTCGCCTGGCAGCTCGATTCGTCCCTTTGTGACACTGGACACCACGAACGGTCCGATAATGATTGACCGGGAAGTTATCATTCATCCATACACCCATATTGAAGGACCTCATGCGATGGGTGAACGGACCCAGGCGTTTGGCGGTAATATTCGAGAGGGGTGCGCCATTGGTCCGGTCTGCCGGGTGCACGGTGAAATCGAAGAAAGTATTATCCATGGTTATTCAAATAAACATCATGACGGTTTTCTCGGGCATGCTTATGTCGGGGAATGGGTCAATTTAGGTGCTTTTACGACCAATAGCGACCTGAAAAATGATTACACATCGATTCAACTATATGTAAAAGGCGAGTTGTTGGATTCACAGGACGTAAAGGTCGGTTCGTTTATCGGCGACCATACCAAGACCAGTATTGGCACATTGCTCACAACAGGAGCCATGGTCGGGATCATGAGCAACGTGGTGACTGCTGGCAAACTAATTCCTAAATTTATACCTTCTTTTTGCTGGTTTATCAATAATCATGTGACCAAGGGTTTTGGTTACAAACACATGTTAACCACCGCTGCCAGAGCAATGGAACGGCGAAAAGTTCAGCTTACGCCAGAGGACGAAGCCATGTTGAAAACTGTTTTTGAGATGACCAAAGCAGAAAGAAAATTCTGGATGAAAAAAAGTTTTAGATCATAGGAGGGAGAATCATGACAGTCGAAGAACGAGTTAAAAATGTTGTCGCTCAACAACTCAGAGTAGAATTTGAAGATATCAAATATGACTCTGATTTTGTGGAAGATTTGGGCGCTGATTCGATGGCGAGTATCGAATTAGTGGCTGCTTTTGAAGCAGAGTTTGATATTGAGATGGATGAGGATGCTGCTTTAAGCGTAAAAACTGTAGGTAAGGCGGTTGAATTTATTCAGGATATTCTTGCTAAAGAATGAATGAGGATTCAGTTGATTTAATACTATTTACCCTTGCGAAGGTTCAGGGCTATACAATATATTGTGTGTAATTTCAATATAAATCAAATATAGTAACTACTCACCGCAGAGAGCGCGGAGGACGCTGAGAAAATAAAATTAATTTTGCTATGTTCGTTTAATTCAGGAAGACATCAATATTTTTGTGAGATAATAAAAATACTAATAAAACCTGCGTTTTCTGCGACCTTTGCGGTTAAATTTAGTAGTTACCCAATATGTTAACATTTATGTGAATTCTACCCTTCGCAAGGGTCGTAAATCACGCTATATATGAAGCTCAATAATATCTCTATCTTGTAAGATATAGTCCTTATTTATCCGCTGACCATCAAAAACATTGCTTCCCCAAACCCTGGCAAATTTGAGATTTGTGGCAAAATCTTTATGGACCGCTCGGGCAAAATCCATTAAAGTACTTCCTTTTTGAAATGTGAAAGGTCGGTTGGTTTCCGCATCATGACCGGGACGTTTCGAATATACACGAATGATCTGCATGAAATTAACTATTTTTTCCTTGAGAGGATGTAAATTTGTCTTTGTTAAAGCAGTAACGGGAATTAATTCAAATTTACTTTCATAAAACTCTTTCAAAATATTGAAATTATCTTCTGCTCCTGGCAGGTCAATTTTATTCGCCACCACCATGGTTTTCAGGATCGACTGGTAAGGATTTTCCATAGAATCATCAATAGTATTGTCCTTCGCTCTTATCTTGAAGCGATCTAAAATGGAAAGTGTCGTTTCAACCTGCTCTAACAGATCATCACGACTGACATCCACAACTACGATCATCATATCAGCGATACGAATTATCGACGAGACCCAATTTTCAGTATATTCTTCTGAAAGCGGGGGGAGGTCTACCAGTTGAATTTGGAAGTCTTCATATTGCATCATGGCCGGCTGAAAGATACGTGTGGTATAGGGATAATCAGCGACTTCAAGCTTTGTGTTAGTTAAATTTGAAATCAGACAGGATTTGCCGACATTGGGCGGTCCGACTACGACTACCTGGGCTGCTCCCTCTCGTTCCACACTAAAACTGAACCGATGTCCACCTTTAGATATTTTGATCTCCATATCATCTTTTAACCGGGCGATCTTTCGCTTGATGTCAGCCTGGAGTTTTTCAGTCCCTTTATGCTTTGGAATATATGCCATCATCTCTTTCAAAGCTTTCATCTTCTCCCGGTCATCCCTGGCTTGCTTGTAACGTTCCTCAGCCGCATGGTACTGGGGTGTCAGGTTAGCTGGCATGGATCTATTTCCTCGTATAAAATGGATTATCAATTAAAATTCTATAATTTTGCGTCAGGTTTTCGATGTAAAAAAATTGTAGCGCGTTGGGAGTAGAGCGTGTGGCATGAAGCCTATGAACACATAATATCTACGCATAGCGCCCTATAATATTACATGCTAGTTCTTTGTTTTTTGGGCAAGAAATTTAAAAAGATTCTGAATCGCTAATTTTGCGAATTACGCTAATTAAAAATTCAAAATAAATTCGCATAATCTGCCATAGGCAGATCGTATTAATTATAGATCCGCCGAGGAGGATTAGCGTAATTCGCGGTTCAATTTCATTTAATTGTTGTATGCAGCTCTGCTGCGCTACGCTTCACACGCTACGCCCCACGATTTGCATTCCACTTTGAATATAAACAAATTTTATTTTAATGTCAAGTGGAGAACAAGTTTATTAAAGATCAAATTTTGGCTTTAATGAGAAAAGTTTATTATCGTTTTCACTACGTTAAGGTTTGTTAAATTTTAAATTAATCCTTGCTTTTTTCCTTAAAAAAAACTATTATTTAAGAAAATAGAATTTCAAAAATCATTCACCGCAGAGAACGCCGAGATAACAGATTATAAATAAAGAAAATATAAATTATATCTAAATTTTCTAGTTTGATTATTTTAATTTTCTCTTTGCGTTCTCAGCGAACTCTGCGGTGAATTTTTCAATCTTGATTTCTATGAATTAATTAACAAAAGAGGTTAACATGGATGAGCAACAGCACAACATCTCGAATTATCAACGGATAGCGAGATTACTGGCTAAAAACCATCTCCATCGTCTGTTTACACCGGATTGCCTGTCCATTCTTCCAGAATTGAATCTTCAGGCAAACATCAGAATATTAGATGTCGGTTGTGCCAACGGTAGGTTGTTATTTAAATTGGCTTCATTTTTAAACAACTCTGAACTGTATGGGACGGATAATAGTCATCGCCAGATCCATAAAAACCAGGTTCGAAATCGGTATGAGAATTTACATTTTCAGTGTTCACCTTCTGAAGGCCTGCCTTATGAAAATGAATATTTTGATATCGTCACATGCACCAATGCATTGAACCAATTTCGTCAACGAGTTAGATCGTTAGACGAAATGTACCGGGTGCTGAAATCCCATGGTGAACTATATTTGCTTGAAGGAATTCGAGATAATAAATGGAAAAGTAAACTTGAAAAAATTCTGCGGCAATCAAAATTTATTCGTCCTGAGAAAAAATATCTCCCTCGAACCGCGCTGTTCAGCAAAAGTTATTTCATTCATTATATCAAGTGAAACAAATCCTATTTTGTCCCAACTTTTGTGAACTTTTCTTTTTAAAAGTTGTAAAAATAAATCTTAAAGAAGTTCTAGATCAAGCCGATGGAATCGATGAAAATTCCCTTAGCTTAATAACATTGATCCTATAGTTATTAAAACAATTTAAATAATAGACATCAACCCACTGGAGTTATTTAACTCTATAACCTTTTT
>CBFDBN010000033.1:0-16707 GCA_965603055.1 uncultured bacterium
ATGCGATTGCGAAAGTAATAAAAGAAGGTAAAGCTCGAACTTACGATATGGGTGGCAAGTCGACTTCGATGGAAGTTGCTGAGGAAGTTGCGAGCAAACTATAAAAATAAATTGTCGGAAGTGACTGTGAAAAAAATAAAATTTGCAATTGGAATACATAATCATCAACCCATCGGAAATTTTGATTTTGTTTTTGAAGATGCCTATAAAAAGGCTTACCTTCCATTTCTTGAAGTTTTAGCAAAACATCCCAAAATTAAAATTGCTTTACATTATTCAGGTTATTTATTTGAATGGCTCATTAATCGTGATCCGATATTAGGCGTTCGACTGAAAAATTTGGTCGCATCAGGGCAGGTTGAGATGATGAGCGGCGGGTATTACGAGCCAATTTTGGTCAATATTCCTGATGCGGATAAATCAGGTCAGATTGAAAAATTAAATCAATTTGTCAAAAATCATACCGGATATGATCCCGTCGGTCTCTGGCTGGCCGAAAGAATATGGGAGCCACAGTTGCCAAAAGTGCTGGCTCAATGTGGCGCCAAATATGTTGTTATCGATGATTCTCATTTTAAATCTGCTGGTCTGGAGGAAAAAGACCTGTTTGGTTACTACGTGACAGAAGAGACTGGACATGTGGTCAATATCTTCCCGATCAGTGAGCGGCTGCGCTATACCATGCCGTTTCAGGAACCAGAGGTTACCATCGATTACATGCGATCCATTGCGGATGAAGACAGTGACAAATTAGTTGTATTTGCTGATGATGGCGAAAAATTTGGCATCTGGCCTGGCACTCATGAGCACTGTTACCAAAACAAGTGGCTGGAAAGACTTTTCTCACTTTTAGAAGCCAATTTAGATTGGATTGAGATCGTTCATTTTTCGGAAGCATTGGAGAAATTATTACCCATCGGCAGGGTCTATCTGCCAACTGCCTCGTATCGGGAAATGATGGAGTGGGCATTGCCTGCCAGGGCGATTGAGCAGTATGAACATTTTGAGCATCATCTGAAAGGTAATGGCTTGTTCGACAAATATAAAGATTTTGTTCGAGGCGGTTTCTGGAGAAATTTTTTAGCCAAGTACCCGGAATCAAATAATCTGCATAAAAAATCTTTATGGGTCAGCAAAAAGGTTCATCAGTTAAAGGGAAATAAAAAGTACGATCAAAAATTAGTCGAAAAAGCACAGGATTATTTGTGGGCGGGTCAGACAAATTGTCCCTACTGGCACGGCGTTTTTGGAGGACTTTATTTAAATAACCTGCGCTTTGCCGTGTACAATAATATGATACAAGCTGAAGCACAGGTTGATAAGATTGTTAAAACCAATTCTGTTTATGAGAAGGGCTGGATCGACGTCCAGAACACTGATTTTGATGCTGATGGTCGTGATGAACTAATTGTTGAGACAAAAGCGTTTAATCTTTATTTTGCTCCACATACCGGTGGTACTTTATTCGAGCTGGATTACAAGCCGAAAGGCATTAATTTGCTTGACACCATGACCCGGCGAAAAGAAGCCTATCATAACAAGTTGTTGAATATGAAGAAACAGTCGAATAATAATAATGATTCGGGAGTGGCAAGCATTCACGACCTGGTTGTAACGAAGGAACCAGGACTGGAGAAAAGACTTAAGTACGATTGGTATCGCCGTACATCGTTAGTCGATCATTTTCTGGAGCCTGGCACCAAACTGGATCAGCTTGCCAATTGTGAATATGTGGAGCAGGGAGATTTTGTTCAGTCTCCTTATAAATATGAAACCGGGCAGGTGAAAAATTGTTTAAATATCAGGTTATATCGAAATGGGATTTTGAAGTCAAACGGACAATTTCATAAAATCTCCGTTACAAAAAATATCCAGATCGATCAAAAAAGCCCGGGTATTAACTTTAAATATGAGTTGAAAAATCTCGAAAATTCAGCAATTGAGTTCTGGTTTGCGCCAGAATTTAATTATGCACTGTTGGCAGGCGAAGCTCCCGATCGATATTATTATTTCGATAAGGAGTTAGCTGAAAGCCGGCATCTCGCCAGCAGCGGTATTGTTCAATCGGTACAACAAATGGGATTGAAAGATGAATGGCTGAAAATTGACATTCAATTGAGTTTTAATAAAAAGACGACTATCTGGCGATTTCCAGTCGAGACGATTTCGCAATCAGAAGGCGGTTTTGAGCGTGTTTACCAGAGTTCGGTTGTTATTCCAAATTGGAAAATTCAGCTTGATCCATTAGCTGAGTGGTCAGTGGAAATTAATCAAAAAATTATTGACTTATAAAAATCACAGGTTGAATCATGCGTACGAAAAAGAAAAATTTGCTGCTATGGACTGCACTAACTGTTGTAATTGGATTGTTGTTGATCAATTTGTCACAACAATTTTTGTTTTCCTCAGATAATTCATTTGAACAGATCAGGCGTTTTATGTACGTATTTAATACGGTACGTGCAAACTACGTTGAGGAAGTCGATTCGCCGAAACTCATCAATGGCGCTATTCAGGGGATGCTGGAGAAGTTAGACCCTCACTCGATTTACATAGAGCCGGAAAAGATGAAAGAAGTCGTTGAACAGTTCCATGGAAGTTACGAGGGGATTGGAATCGAATTTATCATTCAGAACAAAATCCTGACGGTGGTATCTGCAATCGCCGGTTCTCCATCTGAAGCATTGGGCTTGAGACCCGGAGATCAAATCATAAAAATCGAAAAGAAAAGTGCTTATGGGATCACCGAGCAGGAGGTACAAAAACAACTTAAAGGTCCTAAGGGTACCAAAGTTACCGTAACCATCAGGCGTCCAATGATTGAGCAACCCTTTGAAATCACCATAACCCGCGATAAAATTCCGATCTACAGTGTGATGGCTAAGTTTATGATTACCGATCGAATTGGTTATATTTACGTGGGACGTTTTGCCCAGACAACCGCACGGGAATTTGAAAAAGCATTGCGTGAACTTGAAATCCAGGGAATGCAAGGCTTGTTGCTGGATTTGAGGGGTAACACCGGCGGGTACCTGGATCAAGCGTTTAAAATGGCTGATAAATTCATAGCAGGCAATAAAGTAATTGTCTATACAAAGGGGCGTATCCCGGAAGCAAATGATGAATTTCGATCTACAAAAATGGCAACGCATCGCAAATATCCCCTGGTTGTTTTGATTAATAAAGGATCTGCCAGCGCTTCTGAAATTGTGGCGGGCGCAATCCAGGATTGGGACCGGGGATTGATCGTTGGGGAAACCAGTTTTGGCAAAGGGCTCGTTCAAACCCAGCTCAACCTGGAAGATGGCTCGGCGCTGCGAATAACAACTGCGAGGTATTATACTCCCAGCGGCAGATTGATTCAACGTACTTATGAAAATGGTTTGTATGAATATTATACCTCGGGATATGAAGATGCTGTTATTGAAGTGAAAGATAATTCCAAAGATAAACCAGTCTTCTTTACGGAAGCTGGCAGAAAAGTCTATGGTGGCGGTGGAATAGCCCCGGATATTGAAATCACGTCAAAAAGGATATCTAAATTAACCAGCGAGTTGAATTTTAAAAGGTTGTTTTTTGAATTTGGATCCAAATATAGCGCCAAACATCCGGATCTAAAAAGGGATCTCAACTATTTTAAAAATAATTTTGAAATCGATGAAAACATTATAACTGAATTCCGACAGTTTGTTACATCGAAGGACATCCTGATCAAGGAAAAGGAATTTCAGGAGGACCTTGACTATATTAAATTATTAATTAAGAGTGATATCGCACAATTTTTATGGGATCGGGAACACTATTACCAGGTTAGAATATCAGGAGATGAACAGGTGCAGGAAGCATTAAAGCATTTTGAAAAAGCAGCGAGGATAGCTGGACTAACTCCCATTAAAAATTTATAATTTTATAATCAAGAATATGAAGAATTTGAAAAAAAGTGTTGACTTTTTAAAAAAAAATGGTTATAATCATTTATGCTGTTTAAAATATAGAAAAAGTTGTTTCTAATTAATTATTAACTAATTATGGAGGGACTTAAAGAATGGTAGACCTTTTTATTCAGGGCGGTACAATGATGTGGCCTATCCTCTTCTTCTTTGTATTGGGACTAGCAATTTCTTTAGAGAGAGCATGGAGCCTGACTAGAGCTTCAGTCAATACCAGACGATTCTTAGCAAAAATCCAAACCGCTCTCAAAGAAGGTGGAATTGAAGCTGCAAAAGAAGTCTGTGAAAATACCCGAGGTCCGGTCGCTTCGATTTTTCATGCTGGTCTTTCAAGAGCCGATCATGGTATTGAGCAAGTTGAAAAAGCAATTATGAACGCTGGTTCAATTGAAATGGCTTTTCTGGAGAGAGGCTTAATCTGGTTAGCTACTGTTGTCAGTGTTGCACCAATGTTAGGTTTTACCGGAACGGTGTGGGGAATGATCATGGCTTTCGAGGACATCGCTAAAGCAAATGATATTTCTCCATCTATTGTCGCAACCGGTATCTCAGTTGCATTATTAACAACCTTATTCGGATTGATCGTGGCAATTATCATTCAATTCGTCCACAATTTTTTTGTATCAAGAATTGATAAGCTGATTATTGATATGGAAGAAAGTTCAGTCGAATTGGTTGATACCTTGATTGAACTTGAAAAATTAAAATAAATAACATTATCAGGAGAAACAACTATGGTAGTAGAAAAGAAAAAAGAAAGATCATCAGAGATACCAACAAGTTCTCTGGCTGATATTGCCTTTCTCCTGCTTGTATTCTTCCTTGTGACAACGACAATCGATGTTGATAAGGGTATTGGACTGGTGTTACCACCTAAAGGTGAAGCAAAAGAGGTGAGTAAGAAAAACATTACCAACCTGTTGATCAACGAGGAAGGCAGCGTAATGATTGATGAGCAAATAACCGATATTCGGAATATAAAAAACATTATCAGAGATAAGATTGCCCAGAATCCAAACATAATCGTATCTGTGAAGACTGACGAAAGGACGAAATATCAATATTATATTCAAGTCCTGGATCAGCTTAAACAAGCAAATGCCAGGAAAATATCAATTGCAGAGCCAGAAAAATAGATCACTTTCATTCAGTATAATTGTTCAAAATAGAAGGAGATATTGGCATTGAAATTTAAAAAGAAAAGTAAAGCCGAAAGTGGTATTCCCACAGCTTCTATGCCAGATATTGTCTTTATGCTCCTCATATTTTTTATGGTATCAACAGTTTTTAAAGAATTCAGAGGGATCCCGGTTCGATTACCAGCAGCGAGAAAAATCGAAAAATTACCTGGTAAGCGAAATGTGGTTCATCTGTGGGCAGATGATAGAGATCGTGTTTCAATGGACGATAAATTTATTGAAGTCAGGGATATTTCAGATATCATGTACAATAAATTGTCAGACCCAACGAAACAGATTCGAATTGTTTCCATGAAAATTGATGGGCAAGCAAATATGGGAACGATAACCAGAGTTCACGAGGAGTTAAGAGAAGTAGGGGGTGCTGCCTTAAATGTTAATTATTCAACCAAAACTGCAAATTAAGTGAGGTGAGTAAAAAAATGGCACTCAAAAAAAATCCTAAATATGATCTAAAGTTCAAATATAAAAAAGTCATCGAGCTCACCCTTGCGCTTGCTTTAGTCATCTGTATCATTCTTTTTCAAGCTTTCAAAAAACTCGAGCACAAAAAAGTTGAAAAAGATATTGTTTTACAAAAAATTGAAGCGGAGGAGATCCCACAGACACAGCAGGAAAAGCTGCCACCACCGCCATCACGACCGGCGGTGCCAATCGAAAGTGAAAGCGAAGATATTCCTGATGATGTGACAATCGATGACACAGATATCGACTTTGAGGAATTGCCGCCTCCGCCTCCGCCTCCACCGGCAGAGGATGAGGCTGCAACCTTTTTCGTGGCTTACGATGAGCCTCCCCAGCCAATTGGTGGGTTTCAAGCAATCCAGAAAAAGCTTGTCTATCCAGAGATTGCAAGAAAAGCCGGGATCGAGGGACAGGTAACTATTTATGCACATATCGATGAAAAAGGTAATGTTAAGAACACAAGAATCCTTGTTCCCCTCGGAAATAGCGGGTGTAATGAAGCAGCCGTCGCTGCGATCAAAGCTGTGAAATGGAGACCAGCAAAGCAAAGAGATAAACCGGTGGCTGTATGGGTGAGTATCCCGGTTAAGTTTAAGTTAAAATAATCGTTGATTTTTTTAGCTAAACTGATCAGTTTTTCTCTGGTTAAAAAAAATGTAATACGCATTTCCAAATAAAATGCAGCGGGGAGTGTATATTCATAATTAACAAAATTAAAGAATTTCAACAGATAAAGAAAGCGGTATAAGTTTATTATACCGCTTTTTATTTGATATGAACACCAGGTTTAACATACTAATAATTCTTGTTTCTTTACCAGTAATTGTTATGTGCTTCAATCCTTTCGCACCCAAGCTGGAAGATTCGGATCGAAGTGACCTGATTATTACTGGACAAACCACACCTGGCGAAGTCTTGCAAAACTTTAAATATGCCTACGTATTCAAAGATTCTGTATTATACGCTGATTTATTGGACAGCTCATTTGTATTTATGTACTTTGATCCAAATCAAGAGCCTTCCGGCAGGATTGTGAGCTGGGGCAGGGATGAAGACCTGAAAACAACGGGTCGTCTGTTTCGAAACTTCAATTTGATTGATTTAGTCTGGAATACGACAATTCTGGACACAATTTATTCTGAAAATAATGATTTTCGAGCCGAGTCTTATAAAACATTTAATCTTACATTGGTGAAGGAAAACGAATCATTAAATATCACCGGCATTGCAATTTTTTACTTTAAGAAATGCGATTATGACAACAAGTGGCGAATAACGCTCTGGAAAGATGAATCGGATTTGTAGCAGGACAAATTGCCAGTTTATCCGACATTAATTAAGCTTCGAAAATACAAACGGAAATACTGTTGTCAGATTACCCGATGGAATCGGGTCAAATTTTAACCGCCTGACCAATGCTAACAATTCTTGTTCTAACTCCGGTTGATTAATGGTTGACTCAAGAATTCTTGCCTCACTAACAAATCCATTGGCAGCAATGGTAAATTCGATGGCGATCTTTCCGCGCAAATTGGGATTTCTTTTTAAATATTTCTCGTAGAGATATTTTATTCTTCCCTTCCGGGATGAGACAACACTCCAAATTGACTGTTCTGTTCGTTGTCCCAGCGCTTCCTTGCTGCCGCTCACCTTACTGGGTTTAACCAGATCGACTTTTGCCTGTTTTTTCAACTCAACCTGCGGCACATCATCTTCCAGTGCGGATAGGAAATCGTCGATCCCGCCAGATCCACCAGTCCCGATAAGCTGGTCTAATGGATCGAGATCGTCTTTATCACCGCCTTTAGAGACTTTTAAATTCGTTCCACCTCCAACGATATTATTCAGATCTGCAACCAGACCTTTATCAACAAGAGCATCAACAATTGAGCTTGACTTTCCGGTTGAGCCACTTCCAGAAATCAGCCCCAGTAAGCCGGCTGAGGCAGCCGGATTGCCGCGACGTTTGTTAGTTCCCGGTTTCTTTCTATTACTCGTTTTATTTTTTGACTTTTCAGCGCCCTTATTTTCAGTTTTTTCTCCCTGCTCCTCACTTTCTATCGCGTTGCTCATCATTCCCGTGTCAACTTCAACAATTTCATCGGGCGGTTTAATAATGAATTGGGCGAGACGTTCCGGCATCTTTTCGATATCAAACTTTGCCTGAATGTTAACTTCATAATCTTTAAAAGCATAAAGGATTAAGGCGTTTAGAAAAATCAGGATGAGAAAAATGGCTTTAAACGTCAGGTCAGAGGTTAGCGTTTTTAATAAGGATCGCTGCCAGGAGAAGGCAGACGTATCAAAAACCACCGGGGGTTTTACCTGAACCTGTTTAAACACAAACTCAACTTTAACATCACCAATCATGAGAAAGCCACGATTCTGGGGAGTTAATCTCAATATGAAATCATCTCCACTTTTGGGGAGAATGCCATGCTGAATGAGATCCCTGATGCGTATGGTTGAATCATTTGTTGAAATGTTGCCATCGACGAATGGTCTAACACCAATATGATAGGCGCCATTTTTTTGGGAGATTAATGTATGCCGTTTGGGGTAATCATCACCAAATAGTATCAGATCATTATCTCCACGTTGTCCGATCGTGAATGTTCCATCTTTCCGAACAACAAATTGTCGTGCTTTGTTCGCTTGCACAACATTCAATACCAGTTGTTTATAACTCTGTGCCATGTACCGTCATTATTTTTTTAATTTTTACAGTTAAGGTTCATTAAGCTGTTCAGCACTATTAAATTTTTAAGTTCTTTGAATCTTATTCTAATTTTGTTACTGCCAGCATCATATCGTTATAACCGACCTGCCCACAAGTAAACATAATTTTCTTAATGACTAAATAGGGGAGCTGTCGGTCGCCTTGAATGGATATCGTTCCAGTGAATCCCATATCCGAATGAATTTCTCCAACTTTTTCACTTAATTGTCTCAATCTGTTTAGTTCATTTAATAATTCAGGAATTATAAGATTATTATTACTCATCACCTTACTAACGGTGCCGATCTGTTTTCCATCCAATAGAATCAAATCATTAGTAATTGCAATGATCGAAGTTGTTTGCGGCGCTTTTTGAGCCGTCGACTCAGGAAGCCGTAAGTCAGGCGCTACCGACATTATCTGTCCCTCGGCCGAATAGCTCTTCAGTAAAAAGACCAATAGAATCGTAAACATATCAATCATCGATGTTAACTTAAGCGTAAATTGAGTGCTTCTATTGGTTCTATGACCGGATAAAGGTTGAAAGTTTAAATTTCCATTTTGTTGTGTCTGCATATTTTTTTACTCTTATGTTTATGAATGTAAAACAATTATCCTGAAAGTGAAACATTGGGGAAGCCTGTTTCACGACAGCGATCCATCACCTTTATAATAATATCATATTTGACATTGTTTTCCGGGGAGATAAAAATATCCTCGGCATAAGGATACGTCTGCTTTATCTGCTTTAATTGTCCAATCAATTGACGATAGTTGTATTGGTTATTGACTTTGTTCAGTGGATCAAATTTAAATCCCTGTGCTTTCAGTTGAAAACCGGTTTCTTTTACTGCCAATATTACCAAGACCAGCTTTTGAGGTCTTTGCTGTGCTTGCTGATTTTGCCCTTTATTTAAAGAAGGCAATGACAACTCAACCACGGCCAGTTGCACAAATGCAGCAGTCAATAATAAAAAAGGTATCAGCAATAAAAATATATTCATCACCGGGATGATATTGACATCTACTTCTTCCTGTCGTTTACCTTTACTAATCGCTTGTTTGAGATTCATCTTAGTGTCCTTTGACAACAATCAATCGTTTATAAACTCGTGAGACATTCTGGTTAATTTCATCGATTAATTCGTTGGTCTTTTCCTGAATAATCGAATATCCGATCATACACGGAATTGCAGCGATTAGCCCGAATGCCGTCGTGTTCATTGCCTGGGAAATACCGCCTGATAACAGCGAGGCTTTCATGGAAGCATCAGCCGTGGCAACCGCTTCAAAAGAAGTAATCAGTCCAAAAATAGTGCCAAGCAGTCCTAACAAAGTCGAAATATTTGCAATTGTTGAAAGATATTGCGTTCGTTTTTCTAATTTAGGAATCTCTGCCATGGCTGCCAGCTCGAATGCATTTTGAATTTCAGCCGGGGATTTTCCCGCTTCTTCAAGACCAGCCCTTGTGATTCGGGGCAATACTGCATTGGAAACACTGCAAAATTCTATAGCGCTTCTGGTATTATCTCTTTGTACAAAGTCTAATACCCGGTTAACGAAAGCTGTGGTATCAATTTTGTTTTTAATAAGAACGTAAATTCCTCGTTCAATCATAATTGCGAAACCGGTAATTAATACAATAAGAATAACATACATAAAGGGTCCCCCGGTTCTGAATGCATTGACAATAAAATCCAAAGTTGCAACCTCCTAATGAGTTAATATTATGCCATTTAACGTAAGAATTAATTAAAATATTCTATTTTATGGAAGGGAATTCAGAGAAATACCCATTCAAGGATACTTTATTCCCATACGAAATTTACCAGAGTATATGATCCTTATCTTTTCCCTGTTTAATCCGAACACGACGCAGGGTGCTTTTTTCAACGGGTCGGAATATATGAGTGAAGAAGTGTCTATCTATCCTTAATCCATCCACACGTGGATCTGTACCGGGTATGATAAACACCGTTTGCGGTTTGGCGATCTGTCCATAAATTTCAATCTGTTTTAACCATAGTTTTACATCATCGTCAGAGATTGATTTCTCATCCGATTTATTGCTTTTATCGTCCTGTAAATTTTTTGCTTGCTGTACGATGGAGACTGGCTTCTCTTTTGCAATTGCACCTGGCATATTTCCGGTACTCAGTATCATTGCAAATAGGCTTATTAAAAACCAGTACACTAAACTATTATCCAAATAAGTTGTCTTACCCATGGTCAATTCCCTTTTATTTGGCTTGCTGGTACGATCTTTTTTTCTGATGATTGTTCCGAATGATTTATTTTAGTCCCGAGACCCAGCTCAATAATCAGTTTTTCCAATCGTTGTTTGCTTTGTTCGATCCAATCGTTATGGATGTTACTTTTTTCAGCGCTGGCAACGTTAGCTTTGTAAACATCCAGCGCTTTTTGCTTAAATGGGATTGCTTGTTGATTTAATCCATTCAAATATTGCTGCTTCTCCTCTGGAGTCAATTCTGGTGGTATGGCTGAATTAACAAATGCTTCGGCAAAATCTTCGAAGGTTAATCCTGTTTTATATAATGACGCTGTTGTCCATTCCGCAACTTGAAATTTACCAGCGCTGACGTATTCCTGTAACACGGATTGAAGCAGGTTTTTCTTTTTTTTAAGTGAAACATTTAAAGGCGGCACCAACCTTACCTGTTGATACTTTTCAAAAACGATCTCCCCAATCATAAATTGGGCTTTTGCTGCTATATACTCTTCGACCGATATTTTTTTACGCCTCAATTCTTTATATTTTTGAACAGTCCTGGCAAATTCTTTTAATGCACTTTTCTCATCCTCTGAATTGAAAGACATTTCACCCAATTTGTACAATGCTTCGATGTAATCATCCGCGCTATTCTTAGCATAAGAATTGATGTATTGCTGGTAGACCCCTTTTGCCCGGCTCCACAATTTCAATTGCTCATAACATATCGCCGCATTGAGTAACGATCGAGGTGCAAATCTGGAATCCGGTTTGATTTTAACCAATTGGAGATAATTATCCGAAGCCCGAATCCAGTTCTCCATTTTTTCATGAAGCAAACCGGTTTTTATATAAAGCTCATCGATAAAGGAGACCCCCGGTTGCTCTTTGATCATTCGTTCATAAGCTTTTACCGCCTTCTCAATTTCCCCGGCTCTTTCAAATTGATTAGCCGCTTCGATGATCGATGCACGAGCAATTTCTGGGTCAGTAGTATTAAACGCCAGGGTTAAAAATTTAACTGCTGCCCTGGTTTGGTCACCGCTGTCTCTTAAATTTTCAGCCACCTTAAAATTGGCTGAAGCGATCATTTTCCTTGCTTTTTGTACATATTGTATCGAATCAGGAAAAGCATCGGCTAATTTCTGAAACCAGTTTTCCGATTCCCGGTAATCGCCCTGCTTAAAATAACACTGCGCAATCATATTGATCGCCTGACCATAGTATAGAGAATTTTTATAATCCTCAACAACGGCACGCTGGTACACCCGGGCTGCCAGATCCCATTTGTCTAACTCATACAGCGTTTCGGCATATTTCATCACAACTTCTAACAAATTCTTGCTTTGTGGGAGTAGTCGTATATAGTCATTACAGGCTTTTAACAGGTCAACCTGGTAGGCACAGCCCACCTGAATTGGAATTAAACTGCCGCCTTCGCCTAAGAAATCTTCTATATAAAATGTCGTCGAATCTGTGTATGGGTCATTTTTCAGCAATTGAAAATAGGATAAAATTCGATTGTAAGCAGCGGCATCCTTAAACTCGTTATCCCCATATATGGTCATCACCTTGAAATATTCTTCCGCTGCTTTTTCAAACTCACTGATTGCATAATAACATTCAGCTAAATAATAATTAACCTTAGGTGTATTGTCACTATCACGAAACTTCTGCACATAATCTTCATATTTTTCGATTGCCATTCGATATTCACGAGCTCGATTTTTCTCCTGGGCTTGTGCCTGGTAATACGTTCCCAATGAGAACAACATCTCTTGCGACAGGGTTATCGCATCGGTTCTGACTTTGCCTTCTGGATATTGACTGATCCATTGACTATTTGGTCCATATTTTTTGACAAATACATCCTTCGCTTTTATGGCTTTTTCCTCTTCCATGTCATGTTCGTAACACTCGATAATTTCTTTCTGAATTACCGGCGCCTCCGGGTAGAGCGGAAAAAGGACAAGCAGTGTTTCATAAGTCTGGATCGCTTCTGGATAAAAATTTCTTTTTTTATAAATCTCTCCCATCCTGAGAAATATCTCGATGGCGAAACCTTGTACCTCCTGGGTATCGAGCAGTTCCTGTGCGGTGGCTGGTCCGCCAAATTCGGTTAATGAATGAGCAATATAATCCAGGGCTTCGTTTTTAACATCCGCCTTTGTTTTACCCAGTAATTCGGTGTTCATTGTTTCTAACAGACTAATATCACTAATTAAATAAATATAAGTACTTATTGCGTTTGTAAAATCATTTATATTGAAATATGTCCAACCGAGTTTATAAAGGGACATGTTAAAATAGGGATCGTCCCAGCTTTCGAGCAGGTATTTGTATTGTTCAATAGCTTTATGAAACTCACGCCTATTAAAGTAATATTCTCCCAACCGAAAGTGTCCTTCAGAAACTTTCTGGCTTTTCGGTGTTTCAAAAATTAATCGCTGAAAGTATTCTTTTGCTCGATCGTAGTTACCTTCATCAAGATGGCAGATGCCAAGGCGATACAATATTTTATCTTTAAAAGGAATATCTGGATATTTCTCAAACAGTTTATAACATATTTCAATCGTGTTTTTATAGCTGATCCGGGGCAAAATCGGTTCTGTCAGCACTTCACCGTTTTCATATTTTTTAATAGCTACATCATAATTTTTCATGCTTTGTTTAAATTCAAACTGCGATTTGCTCGCGAAAGCTTCTGCCAGCTCAAACATGATGTTTGGAATGAATGGCTCATTTGGATATTTCGCAATAATTGTCTCATGGTGACTGATGGTCTTGATTAATAATTCTGGATCGATTTGATCCGTTGTATCTGCAATCTCATATTTTTGTTGTGGTCGTTTAAATTTTGATTTTTTAATTACCTGGGCGTTAACAATTATGCTGTTGAACAAAACGATAAAAGCCACAATCAATAACAACATCAGCTCAAGCTTATAAATAATACTTTTTACAAGTTTAAAAACACTCATACCCGATCTCAGACTTAAATTTTAATTAGTTACCTCTTGCTGTTTTCATGTTCTTTAGAAATAAAGCTCGTGAAATACCGTATTCAGCGTATCCCTTCCAGTCTTTGCGACGCTCTCGCCGTTCTGCAAGTTGCTTTAAGCTGTAGATACTCTCTTGCATGAGCAGAAGCCTGTCTCGCTCAGTTAGTAAATTATCAATTAAGCTTTCCCGAAAATATTTAATCTTTTTCTTTTCCTCAATTAAATGTTTTGGCACTTGCTTGTCAAAGCCATTAAGTGCAATGGCATCGATGAGCCTGGACTCTTCAATCAATATTTGGACTTTCAATTTCTCAATTCGATCTTCTTCCTGTTCCAGGCTGTTGTTTACCTTTTTAATGATATGAGGTAAATTTGCCTTATTCTGGTATCGATCAACGATGGTCTGGTATGATTTAATTGCCTCATCGTACTTCCCCAGGGCAATGTTAGATTGTCCCAGCAGAAAATACGCTTCTTCAGCATTGGCGCTCTCCGGGTATAGCCTAATTAATTTTTTAAGATATTTAATCACATTTTGATGGTCTTCAATTTTAAGCAACGCCCAGCCAAGCGCCAATAAAGCATCTTGATAATTTTCATGTTTATTTGAAATGTCCAATAGCAATTGTGCCGCTGGTTTGTAGGATTTTAGCTCATAATAAATATATCCCAGGGTTAAACGCGAATTATCAACGATATTTCTGCGCTCTCCACTGATAATCGGCAGCGAAATTATTCTCTGGAACAAATCAACTGATGTTGCTACATTCGATTTCTTTAAATAGGATAGTGCAGTTGTATAAAGCGCACTATCATAATAATCACTTTGCTCATCAATTTTCTTTAGAACATTGATTGCCATGTCATAATTTTTTAAATGAAAATGACTTTGCCCGGCAAAATAACATGCAGCGTTTAATAACTCTTTGTCGCCGGATTTTCTTTTTAAAATGGTGAAATAAACGGACAAAGCCATTTTATAATTTCTTTGATGGTAATATGTTTTTTCGATTCCTAATAGAGTCGCGGGAACCAATCGGCTTTTCGGATATTTTTTTAGCAGATGTTTATACATTCTAACGGCAGATACTGGTAAGTCTTCCTCAAACAGGCACTGCCCTAAATAATAAACAACTTCATCTATTCGTTCATAACCCGTGTAGTAATCCATCAAAATAATAAGTTCCCTGGCGCATTTCCAGTATTCCCCCTCATGAAAAAATTTGATTCCATCGTTTAAAATCTGGTTGGCTGCTCTTAAAACTTCTTTGTCTATATCCTTATTTTTCCGGGATTGCGTCTGATCCTGGTTGTTCTGATTCGATAAAAAGGCTGGACTACTGGCATAGACCGAATCTATCCCAATTGAATTTATTAGAATTAGATCGATAATAGTAAAGATTAAAATATAATGAATTGACTTAAAGATTTTCATATATAAAAAACCAGGTTTTCTATTTTCCTTTGGACTTTTTCTTATCCAGGATATCTTTCATCTTTTTGAGATCCTGGTTTGCCTTTTCACGCTTCTTACGAATTTCTTCCAGCTTTCTTGCCTCTTCTAACTGTTTTTTCCTTTCAAGCTTGGCAGTTTTATCAAAGTATTGATAAACGGAAAAGCGATGAGTAATTCCAACTGTAACCTTCCACCCAAAATATTCCTTATGAAAACTAAGATCAGTATTTTTTAAAGAATCATAACTCGTCAGCGAGAAATCAAATGCCAGCTCAATCGTATTTTGCCAGGGTCCTAAAAATCTAAATCCCGGTGTTAAACGCATGGAATTCTGGCTGAAATCCACTACGCCGGGATTATTAAAGAAGATTTCACCTGAATATTCCAGATATGCCTGGACTGATTTTATAGAAAACTTAAATCCGCTTCCAATCAGCAGTTGATCTTTCTTTGCTCTAAAATACTGATCATAAATACTATGATCTATATAACCAAAATTTAGATTGATTTTTATTGGAAAAGTTGGTGAAACGTCCACCAAGTCGATAGTAAATAGTGCTTTTGCCCCCCAGGCAGGCTTACTCGTTGAAAATACTTCATAAGTTACATTTGATCTTTCAGCGGTAGGGAATTTATAAAACGCCATTAAACCAAATTTAAATGCATCCGTTGCTATTGGCGTTAAATATTTTAGACCAATCCTGGTATCACCGAAGCGTCCCCAGATATGGTACTGATCATCCTGGTAGGGAACAATGTTTAGAAAGGCTTCCAAATATTTCGCGATTCCAACGGTAGCATTTAAATTAGCATTATAATATTTTGACAGCGCCTCCGGTCCAGTTTTTTCGGCAAACATGGAAAAATTTCCATTGACAAAAATATCTGTTGGATTGACCGGCTCAGCCGATAATACTCGATGTAATCCCTTTCCACCATGCAGTGAGACTTGAGAATATACTCCCCCAGCGTACAAACACAATATCATCATTATAATAATAATGAAAGTTATTCTTTTCAATTTTTTACCCATGAATTTTGTTTGAATTTGTTTTTCTTACTAACCTGAAATTTTATGGATAATCCAGGCTAAGTGCCATCTCTCTTCCGAATCGGGACAGTTTTAAATTTAATATATCCTCAGAAAGATTGCAAGAACAATTTGATATATTAGCATTTATTAACAACAAATGTTTCAATTCATTATTTTAGATAATATTAATAACTATCCTTAACTTATGTTAAATTAATTTAAAAAGTTAAGTTTATTCTGATTTTGATCTTATATTTATTAACTGAATATATTTATGTAAGATATGGCTATACTTATTATAACTTATAAAGATAAATCAAATTACATGCAATTTTACACCATGTCCTGGCAAATTACTTAGACTACATCAATTATTATGCCATAATTGTCAGCAAGATAAAAATTATAGTAAGGGTGTAGTCGCTTGATATTTATAGAGATAAAATTTTTATAAAGCCTATAAAAAATTTTATCAATTTGTTATATTAAAAAACGGTGGTTCAAAATGATACATTAATTTTTTCTTCCCGGATTTTGACCAAAAAATTACCACCTCAAGCATCGTCATAAGAAATCATTCTGTGATTTTTTTTGTTTTAAATGAAACTGGATCAACCGCTTAACTGTTAAACAATGAAGTACAAAATCGTAAT
>CBFDBN010000034.1:0-16645 GCA_965603055.1 uncultured bacterium
AGGTACTCCCTGGTTGCGGCTGCAATTGTAACCATCCTCGTGACTGCTGGCTACGTCCTTTTCTTTTTCGTTAATGGATATAAAATATTTAACGAATTTGTTCGTGCCGAAAAAGTCGCCAGTGAAGAAGTTGCACGAAATGTAGTGCAGGGCAATGAGGAATTAGATGATCTTCTCATTGCGCCTATTGTGAATAATTATGTTAAAGATCGAAAAGAGATTTATAGACTCATCTTTACGGATGAGAACAGTCGGTTGATTTATACGACTGACGAAAAGTTGTTTTATGACCAATCTGAATTCAACATGCCGGCTCAAAATGAACAACTTCGTCCATTTCTATTTCGATACAAAATCGATGATAATGTAGGAATTTACAGCTTTGTAAGTGATATTTCGAACAATGAAGGCGAAAAGAGAAAAATAGGCAAGGTTTATTTAGAAGTAAAAAAAAGTTACGTGAGAAAAAATATTGGTGCACAGAGATTGAGAGATCTACAGGTTGCACTGCTTATTTTGCTTATTGGATGCGGTAGTATTTTTGTTTTAATTTATTTTATATTAAATCCATTCCGAAAGCTTGCCACCTGGGTAAAGGACCTGGGGAGTGGTAATGTTAAAGACGAAATTGATTTTGATACCGGTGACGAAGTTGGTGAAATCGCGCAGGCTTTCAGCCAGATGACCGATAAAGTTCGAGAGTCGCAGAAAAACCTGGCTGAACAGGAACGGGTTCAGAAGGAGATGGAGATTGCCCAGGACATTCAGCAAATGCTGTTGCCAAAGGAAACTCCTGAAAGGGAGGGCTATGAGATTGCATCTTATTATGAAGCAGCGAAAGAGGTCGGCGGTGATTATTTCGATTTTGTCGAGGTTGATAAGGATACCCTTGGAATCGTCGTCGCTGATGTATCGGGCAAAGGAGTGCCTGGTTCCCAGATCATGATTATGATTCGGACTGCGCTAAAAACTGAGGCACGATCGATCAAATCTGCTGCCGAAGTTCTGGCAAGATTAAACGAGTTTGTCGTCAATGATATGAAAAAGGGGATGTTTGTCACCCTGTTTTATGTGATCATCGATTCAAAGAAGCGACGGATCAACTATGCCAGCGCCGGTCACAATCCCATGATTCTTTATCGCCAGGGAACGAAAAAAACCTACTACCTGAATCCCCGCGGTTTTCCAGTTGGTATTTCTTTACCAGACCAGGAACTCTTTAAAAAGTCAATCGAGTCTGATACCATTCAATTAGCAGAAGACGATATCCTGGTGATTTACACCGACGGAATTACCGAGGCGATGAATCATAAGCGTGAGCTGTTTAGTGAAGAACGATTACTGGATGTTGTCCGCAACCATGGCAACTTGCAAGCCCAGGAGTTTATTGATAAGTTAAAAGATGAAATCCACTCATTTACAGAGGGTTATGAACAGAATGATGACATTACTTTGGTTGCAATAAAAGAAAGAAGCACCCCGGAAAAAATTGAGCTAAATCGTGCCCAGGCAGCCCATCAAATGATAGTGAAGGGAAAAAGTATTCGTGAGGCATGTGAAGAAGCTGGCATTACAACTTATGCCTATTACAACAAATATAAAAAGATATTTGAAGAGGAAGGGATCGATGCTTATTCCATAGATGAGACAGTATCGGTTGAAGCAAAACATCTCAGTATCGAGGAAAAGACGAAAATATATGATATTATTAAAAAGCATCCAGAATATGGCGCAAAACGGATTAGCGAAGAGTTAAGCTCCGAAGAGTATGGTCTTACCAAGATTAATGAAAGTCGAATTTACGATGAGTTGGTGCGAAGTCGTTTAAATACTAAGCAGTTGCGTGAAGCTTACCTGGCTCGTTCCGGCAGGAAGAAGCGAATGAAACCACCTGGCACCCCGATGTTAACCCTGGATGGCAAAATAATACTTAGCAAAGATTTAGAAGGATTAGATCAAGAAGGATCCAAGCAATCCGCTCGGAGAAAAAAGGAAGCTGAACCTTTACCAGGAAAGCAAGAACCGACAATAGTGGCGAAAAAGCCGGAGGAGATAAAACCAGCAAAAGATCTGGATGACAAATACGATATAGAAAATATGTTGGAGCGTCCTATTGAAGATATTTTGAAAAAGGAACGCAAGCCAGGCACAAAAGCCGTAGAGCAGCCGGTGGAACATGCTGATTCGACGGAAGATGAGAGGAACGACGGTGATGAAAAGGATAATGTTGATTTTATCGATGATTTAGAGATCGAATCAGCATTCGACGAAGCAACTGAAGAAACCGGGGATGATGAATTACCTCTTGAAAAGGAAATTGATGAATTTGTGCTCGAAGTTGGTGAAGGTCTAACAGACGATATCGGAATAGAGCATGATTTTAGTTTCCGTGATATCTGGGAGGAATCGGACGAAGATTTACCAATTGAAGAAACTGAACAACATGATACCGATGAACAGGTAAAACAGGTTGATAAAAAACTTGAAAAAGATACAAAAAAGGTCGAAGATGAAATAAGTTTACCCGTTGATTCGTCGGTAAATATTGATGATGTTCTCGAAGAATCCGAGGTTGCTGATGGAGATGATATCGATTTTGAGATGTTAACGGATAATATGAGTTTTAAGAATGAGATTTTCAAGGAGAGTGACGGAGATGATGGAAAGGTACTTTCAGGAGATAAGGATTTAGAACAACCTGTTGTTGATTCAAGTCCAATGAAAATTAGTACTGATGATTTAAATGAACAAGAGGACGATAGTGAATCGTCGGATATTGATGAAGATCGACTGACGATGCCAATAACCAGAATCGATGAAGATGTTCTCTTAGCCGAGGATGAAAGGTATGCTGTTTCAGAATTTTCTTTTAATGATTTACTCGAAGAGATTGAGAGTGACATCTCATTTTTCGATGAAGAAAGTATAGAGGATGAAGTTGAATTTGCTTATGAAAAACCGGCGCAAATTAAACAAGCGAAACAGTTATCCAATCGGGAAAAGTTGGGCAAAATAGATGAAAAGGCAGCCGAAAAAACGAAAATCGATGATTCATTTAGAATGCAACAGCATGATCGATTGCGAGAAAAACACCTTGTTTTAGGGCTGAAATTTTATCAAGAGCAAAATTATGATCAAGCGGTTGAACAATTTTTGAAGGTCGTTGAGCTTTATCCCGATTTTAAAGAGGCACATAGCATTCTTGGCAACGCTTACTATCGAAATAATCAAATCGAAAAAGCGATTGACGCTTATGAACGAGTTAAACAGATCGATCCATTTGATGCAGATGCTTATGAAAACACCGGGGTTATTTATGCCAATATAGGCAAACTGGACGATGCAATTAAAGAATGGAAGACATTGTTGGAATTCAGACCTGATCGAGAAGATATTTTAAAGCATGTTAACAAAGCAGAGGAAATTTTGAATAATAAAGAATCACCTTGAAATATTAAAAAAACAAAAGATTTAATTAATATTTTTCTATTGACTTTTAGCTATTTTTCTATTATATTTTCAATTAAAATATTTTACTATTTTTTATATCCGGAGTGGGCGATGGAAGGAATTCAATTGTCAGTAAAACAAGCGGGCGCAAACAATAATATTTCTGTTATTAAAGTAGGGGGATATATCGATACAACAACCTCTGCTGAGTTAGAGCATTCGCTTGAACAATTATTAGATTCAAATTGCTATAATATTGTTATTGACCTGGGAAACGTGGATTATATCAGCAGCGCTGGCTGGGGAATTTTTATTAGCGAGATTAAAGGCATTCGTGAAAGAGGTGGCGACCTGAAGCTGGTGGGGATGATTCCAGATGTTTATGAAGTTTTTGAATTATTAGAATTTCATTATATTTTGAAAGCGTTTGACTCACTGGACGATGCAGTCGCTGATTTTGATAAAGCCAGGCCAAGAAGTGAAGCGAGGCAACCAGTTTTTGTCGAAGAAGAAAAACCGTTAGTTCCAAAACAAAAAGTGGCTCAAGAAAAAGAAACGGTTAGTAAAAGAGATGATTATTTGGATCGAATGATGCAAGCTGATGCCAAGGATAAAAGTGTTGAAGAAAAGATCAAGAAATTAGTAATTGAAAATCCAGAATTAGGCAGCATCAAAATCATGAAAGAATTAAATACACCCGAGTATGGAAATGTAAAGGTAAGCTGGTTCCAGGTGATAAGATATTTGAAGCAATTAAACTTAAACTCAAAAAAGAAGCGGATTGAATTTTTTCAGCAGCAGACAGCAAGAACAAGTTAAAGCCTAAATTCAATTCCCAATATTGAAATTCAGGAGTTTGTTTTTTATTTTCAAACTCCTTTTTTTTTGACAGCATGAAAGAATCAAAAAAAATATGATTTCAAATACACAAAAAGAAAATAGCATCTTCATCATCATTCATTACAGTGAAATCGGTTTGAAAAAAGGTAATCGTGGTTTTTTTGAAGCGAAATTGCGGGAGAACATCCAGAAAGCGCTTCGAGGTATTCCAATTAGAAATGTTAAGATGGATTTTGGGCGATTCATTTTGAGCTTACCACCGGGATCACAACTCGATCTGGTAATTGGGCGATTAAAAAATGTCATCGGCATTGCCCATTTTAGTGTCGCTCATTTTGGCGATTCAAACATTGAAATCCTCAAAGAGCAAATTTATGAAAAGCTTGAAAAAGTAAAATTTAACAGTTTTAAGATCGCTACCCGCAGGGCGGATAAGCAATATCCTTTAACATCAGTACAGGTCAACCAGGTTGTTGGAGAGAGAATTTTCACCGGACTGAACAAATCCGTTGACCTGCACAATCCTGAATTGACCTGCAATATTGAAATTTTTAACAAACAAGTATTCTTCTATTTTGAGCGAAATGAAGGAATTAGAGGTTTGCCGATAGGAAGCAGCGGCAGGGTGGTCAGCCTTTTATCTTCCGGCATTGATTCGCCGGTGGCTTCGTTCCGATTGATGACACGCGGCTGTCGCGTTATTTTCGTTCATTTCCACAGCTTCCCATTTACCGATAAATCTTCCTATCATAATGCGATTAGATTGGCAAGTCAGTTGACAAAATATCAATATAACAGCCGTCTCTATTTGGTTCCGCTGGTTAAAATTCAGGAAGCGATCATCATGCAAACACCTGCCAAGTTGAGATTAATTTTGTACCGACGGATGATGTTCCGGATTGCCGAAATGATCGCCAGAAAGGAGCGTGCCAGAGCGCTTGTAACCGGAGAAAGCCTGGGACAGGTGGCTTCGCAAACACTCGATAATATTGCTGCCATTTCCAATGTTGTCGCTATCCCGGTTCTTCGTCCCTTGATTGGAGTAGACAAAGAATGGATTATTAAGCAGGCAAAAGAAATCGATACGTTTGCCATCTCCACCGAACCTTACGATGACTGCTGCAGTTACCTGGTTCCCGAGAATCCGGAAACTCACGCCAAATTCGATGATGTACATGCCGCGGAAAACAATATTGAAAACTGGCAGGAGATGATTCGGGATTCGGCTAGAGAAGCGGAGTTGAAAAAGATGGCGTTTCCTATCGTACAGAGTGGAGCGTAGAGCGTTGGGCGAGACGCTCTACTTTTTACACGATCCTGACTTTATTCAATCCCTTCTTCCGCCAGAACGTAAGCGAGAATCGCCATCGCTGCTGCTCCTAATTCCAGTTCACGTTCATTCACTGCTTCAAACACATCGTTGGCAGAATGATGGTAATCGAAATAGCGATGATAATCGACCATCAAGCCGATCGTTACAGTTCCAAGTTCATTAAGCGGTGAAATATCGGGTCCTCCACCACCTCGAAAAATATTGGCTGCATCTATCTCTTCGAATAAATATTTCCATCTTTTAATTTTTTCAACAGTTTGAGATTCAGCGCTTACGCTAAAACCGCGAGGCGTAAGACCGCCCCGATCCGATTCGATGGCTGCAATATGTTTGGGACCATTTTTCCTGATACTATCGGCATATACGGGACCACCAAAAATTCCAAATTCCTCACACATAAACATTACCGCTCGAATGGTGCGCTTGGGTTTTAATCCCAATGCTTTTATCAACCGAATCGCTTCAATCGCTTGAACGCAGCCAGCGCCGTCATCATGGGCGCCATGCCCCACATCCCAACTATCGAGGTGTCCCCCAAGGAGTACAACTTCTTCCGGTTTTTCCGTGCCTTTAATTTCACCGATTACATTCGCTGATTCAATCATCGGATAATTTTTACACTCAAGTCGAAGTCGCACCCGGACACTTTTTTCCTGTTTAAGGAGTTTACTCAACAGTTCAGCATCGACAGTACTGATTGCCGCTGCAGGGATTTTGGTGACGTTTTCATCATATTGCATCAATCCAGTGTGCGGCACTTTATCCATTCGCGTTGTGACCGAGCGAACCAGGACTGCGACAGCTCCAACTTTTGCTGCTTCAATTGCCCCCAACGTTCGTTGATCAACTGCGCCACCATAACCGGAAAATGTCTTCATTGTGCGGGGATTCATCGGTCGGTTATAAAAAACAATTTTGCCTTCGGCTTTTTTTCCCAATCGTGCGGCTTCTTTTAAACCATGCACTTTAATGACTTCTGCTATTACACCTGTACCTGGTGTGCCAATGCTTCCCCCCAAAGCAGAGATAGACATTTTAACCGTCCCGACGATTGAAGAATTGATAATCGCAGCTTGTTCAATTTTGCCTCGCTCCCAATGGGGAACCATAACTGGCTGTAAATAAACATTATCAAAGCCTAATTTTAGCATGGTCTGGCGAGACCACTCCACGGCTGCTGCTGCCTGGGGAGAGCCAGCCAGCCTCGGACCAATGTCACAACACAATTCTTTTAGCATGGAATAGGCTTTCCCATTAGTTAGGGCAGAGTCTGTAAGGGCTTTGGCGAGGGTGAGATAGGATGCCTGAGATTTACCTTCTTGTGAAAATAGTTTACCAAAAGGGGGCAAAGTAAGAATTATAAGAGTCGCAACAATTAGAAACAAAGAGAAGGAATTCGAATTTATTTTCATTATTAGTCGTCACTGTCGTATTCTTATTAAATTGTCTTCAATTTTAATTAGCTTACCACGTATTTCTTCAAAAGATGACTCCAACAAAAATTTTTTTAGCGTTAAATGTAGCATTTCTCTTTTTCTAGTTTTTGTAAATATTACAATTATTCCTTTATGAGAATAAAGCGGATAATCAAAAATATTTCCAAATCATTTATCCTCGGTGATAAGTATTTCATTTCTCTTGATAGCTAAAGATAAGACATCAGGATCAGCTAATTGATGCTTATTAAGTTCTCTAAGGGTCGTAATAAAAAATCCTGTTTCTTTTAGGTATTTTACCGTACGTAACGAAAGGCAATGATCGGCTAAAAATTTCAAACCAACTCCAATTCACTGTTTTCAAAGAATACTATTTTTTCATCACGCACAAATTGGTTGGCAAAAATAATGCAAGCCTTTATGTCTTCCATGGTCAGATATGGAAAATCCTCCTCAGTAATTTCCGTTGGTGTAGCGCCAGCAGCCAACAAATCCAAAATTTGATGAACCATGATCCTTGTACCTCTAATATGAGGTTTTCCATGGCAAATATTTTTGTCAAATGAAATTCTTTTTTTTGAAATTTCCATATATTTCCCCTCGGTTTAAAAACACAGAAATAACATAATAAAAAAATACTAAAAATGCAAGACATAAAATTCGATAAATGTAATGGCTCAGTCTTTAGTGTACAAACCAGATTTCTGCCAGAAACCTAGTTTGTATTCCCCATTGTAACTGAGACATTACCGATAAATTAATTCTCTCACAAAAATCCCTTGCTTTAACATAGATTTTCACGGTAAATCATGAACCGTATTTAAGGTAACCATTGGAGGATTAACACCATGCAACTTTATTTATCATTTATGGAATAAAGATGGAGTCCACTTTTGCCATAAAAGAGGACTCCACATGTTTTTACATCGCATCAATAATTGCGTTAAAGGTAGCGCTGGGACGCATCACTTTGGTAGTCATTTCGGGATCAGGGAGGTAGTAACCGCCAATATCAACCGGCTTACCTTGAGCAGCGAGGAGTTCCTCTGTGATTTTAGTTTCATTCTCCTGGAGCTCTTTTGTTAATTTAACACAACGAGCCTGCTCTGACGCATCTTTATTCTGGGCAGCCAGCGCCTGTGCCCAGTACATTGCGAGATAGAAAGTACTTCCCCGGTTATCGATCTCATTCACCTTTCGGGAAGGATACCTCGCATTTTCCAAATATTTTCCGATTGCCTGATCGAGCGTCTCTGCAAAGAGTGCGGCTTTTTCATTTTTGGTTTGTTCGGCAATCAACTCGAGGGATGGTACCAACGCACAATATTCGCCAAGGGAATCCCACCTCAGGTGACCTTCTTTTAAGAGCTGCTGAACATGCTTGGGAGCTGACCCACCAGCACCGGTCTCGAACAATCCGCCGCCATTCAGCAGAGGAACGATCGACAGCATTCTGGCACTGGTACCCAGTTCGAGGATTGGGAACAAGTCAGTCAGGTAATCACGAAGAACATTACCCGTAACTGAAATTGTATCCTCACCTCTACGGATCCGTTCCAGGGAGAACTTCATCGCATCAACCGGTTTCATAATGCGTATGTCAAGCCCTGTGGTATCATGATCTGGTAAATATTTTTTCACCTTTTTGATAATCTCTGCATCATGTCCTCTACGATCGTCTAACCAAAAAATTGCCGGTGATCCGGAATCTTTTGCTCGTGTAACCGCCAACTTCACCCAGTCTCGGATCGGAGCATCTTTTGCCTGGCACATTCTGAAGATATCACCAACTTCTACATTCTGTTCAAGGATTGTGCTACCTGAAAAATCGACAATGCGAAAATTTCCATTAGTAGGCGCTTGGAAAGTTTTATCATGAGAACCATACTCTTCAGCTTTTTGAGCCATCAGCCCCACGTTAGAGACGCTTCCCATTGTCGAAGGATCAAATTGTCCATTCTTTTTTGCATTTTCAAGAATTTCACCATACATAGTTGCATAACATCTATCAGGCACCATGGCAATACAGTCTTGAAGCTGGTCATCGTTGTTCCACATTTTGCCGCCGTCACGAACAACATTGGGCATCGATGCATCGACAATGATATTATTGGGCACATGCAGGTTAGTGATGCCTTTTCTTGAGTCAACCATGGCAAGCGCCGGACGATTTTCATAAACAGCGGCAATGTCTGCTTCGATCTCTGCTTTTTTATCAGGTGGAAGTTTGTCCAGTTTTTCATATACGTCAGCAATACCGTTGTTGACATTCGCCCCGATTTCTTCGAGCAGGTCTGCGTGTTTATCGAGCGCTTCCTTGTAATAAACATAAACGCAGTGACCGAACATGATGGGATCAGATACTTTCATCATGGTCGCTTTGAGATGTAAAGACAACAGCACGCCATCTTTCTTTGCCGCATCGATCTGCTCAGCATAAAATTTACGCAAAGCAGCCACATTCATCACCGCGGTATCAATCACTTCACTATCTAATAGTGATATTTTCTCTTTCAGTATTGTTACACTTCCATTTTCGTCAACAAATTCGATTCTCACATCACATGCTTTATCCAGAGTAGTGGATTTTTCACTTTCAAAAAAATCTTTTTCATCCATGTGGGTAACACGTGCTTTAGACCCGGATTCTGGCCAGTTCCGCATCATTTTATGAGGGAACTTCTGAGCAAATTTCTTGACCGAAGCTGCCGGTCTGCGATCAGAATTACCTTCACGTAGTACCGGATTCACAGCAGAACCAAGAACTACGGCAAATCTTGCTTGAAGGGCTTTTTCAGCTTCATTCTTGGGCTCCTCCGGGTAATCCGGGATATCATATCCATTTTCCTGCAGTTCCTTAATAGCAGCTTGCAGTTGGGGAATTGAAGCACTGATATTGGGCAGCTTGATTATGTTGCCCTCTGGAGTTTTTGTGAGCTCACCAAGTTGCATTAGATAGTCGGGAATTTTTTGTTCCTCAGTAAGATTGTCAGGAAAGTTTGCAATGATCCTTCCTGTTAGAGAGATATCTTTTGTTTCGACTTCAATGCCGGAATTCTTTGTATAGGATTGAATGATAGGGAGTAAAGCGTAGGTCGCCAAAGCCGGTGCTTCATCAGTTTTTGTCCAAATAATTTTTGATTTTGTCATATCCATCCTTATAATTATAAAATTAGAATGTCTGGTTAATGAAAATGATTGATTGTATTATAAAGGGTGAGAATGAGTTAAAAGTTCATAAGCATCTCCAATAAATTTAATGGTGATTATCCAAATAATTGTAACGAGATTGTACAAGCATTTGGAAAAGAGTTTTTCAGACAATAATTTTTTTCAACGGGGGTTGCAGTTTTTTTGCCTTAACAATATAATTAAATATTTATGGTTTGTCAAGCAAAAAAATTACAATATTTTCACTGATGAAGCCTCAGAATTCCAGGGTGGGATTGGAACTGTTGGCTCTGCCAATATTGGCAAGCGCTAGGCAATTTCTTATTCAATGGGCAAAAACATTTTGACCGCGAATTTCACTAATTCTTTTTCGGCGGATCTATTATTGAAAAGATCTTCCGAAGGAAGATTTTTTTAATTACATGAATTGAAAATTAGCGAAATTCCTTTAATTCGTATAATTGGCGGTCCAAGGTCTTTTTTGCTCTGGCTAATCCAGGTTAGAGATTAGATAATTTAAAAAGCGCAGGTTGGTAAATTTTCCAATCTACTTTTTTAATTTATTTAGCCTGGTTTCTAAGTTTTCTGCCTTTTTTCTTGCTTAATTCATAATTTTATCGTATAATTAAGACCTTTGAGGAACTTAATTTCTCAAGTGAAAGATTTTGAGATGAGTTCAACAATAACTTTATGAACTTATAACATTAAACTTATAACTTTATTTCATGTTTATCGATCAGGCTAAAATTTTCGTGATTGCAGGAAATGGCGGGAGCGGTGTTGTAAGCTTTCGCAGGGAAAAGTTTGTTCCCAAAGGTGGACCGGATGGCGGCGATGGCGGCAAAGGTGGAAATGTGATTATTCAAACTGATCCAAATTTGCACACACTGCTGGATTTTCGATATCGAAGAAGATTCAAAGCCCAATCGGGAAAACATGGACAGGGCGCGAATAAAACCGGTCGCAGCGGTCAAAATTTAATCATTCGAGTTCCAAAAGGTACGCTGGTAAAGAAGAATGATACGGAACAAGTTTTAACCGACCTGGTCGATGATAATCAGCAAGTGATTATTGCCAGAGGCGGAAGAGGTGGCAGGGGAAACGCGCGCTTTGCCACGTCGACCAACCAAACACCTCGAAACGCCGAGCCTGGCGAAGAGGGTGAATCACGACAAATTTTGTTGGAATTAAAATTGATTGCTGATGTTGGATTGGTGGGCTTGCCGAACGCCGGAAAATCCACATTGTTGTCCCGTTTGACCGCGGCTCAACCCAAAATCGCTGATTACCCATTTACAACATTATCGCCAAACCTGGGGATTGTTCGATATAAAGAGCATCTTAGCTTTGTTATGGCTGATATCCCGGGGTTGATTGAAGGCGCCCACGATGGTAAAGGTTTGGGACTTGAGTTTTTGAGACACATCGAGCGGACAAAAGTTCTGGCGTTTTTAATTGAATATACATCCCTTGATTTTGTTCAGGATTACCAGGTATTGAGAAATGAATTGAACCGATACAACCCAGAATTATTAAAAAGACCATCGGTTATCGTTTTGACAAAAATAGACCTGGCAACGGATGAAGAAACCAATGTTATCGAACGAGTTAATCAATTGGAAATCCCTGTATTAAAAATTTCTGCATTAACTGGTACCGGGTTAGATGAATTAAAAAATCGTTTGTGGGAACTTATTCAGGATGTACATCGATAAAGAACAGTTAATCAATCTTTCTGCTATTGCTGGCGTTGGCGCGACTCGAATTCGTGCCCTGGTGGCTCATTTCAAATCGACGGAAGATATTTTTGATGCATCCATAAAACAGTTGTTATCTGTTGATGGTGTTGATATTAAAACAGCGAAAAGCATAAAAGCGTATTCTGATTTTGACTACGGAACATTACAAATCCACAAAGCAAACCAGGAAGGTGTCGAAGTAATTGATTTTTGGGATGAGCGTTACCCTGAAAACTTGAAAAAGATATACGATCCACCGGCTTTTATTTTCCTGAAAGGGACGTTATCAAAGCAAGATAAATATGCTATCAGTATCGTCGGCACCCGGCTTCCCAGCAGTTACGGCAAACTGGTGGCAGAAAAAGTGGCGAAGGAGCTTGCTCAAAAAGGACTGGTAATTGTAAGTGGATTGGCACGGGGGATTGATACGATCAGTCACTGTGGAGCGCTTCAGTCTGGGGGCAGAACGATTGCTGTGCTTGGTTCTGGTCTGGATCATATTTACCCCGGTGAGAACAAAAATTTAGCAGAAAAAATTATCGAACAGGGCGTACTGATATCGGAGTTCCCGATGGGTACAAAACCTGATGCTGTCAATTTTCCCCGGAGAAATCGAATCATCTCCGGGCTGGCGCTCGGAACTGTTGTTGTTGAAGCCGGGTTAAAGAGCGGTGCGCTGCTTACTGCTAATTATGCACTGGAACAGAATCGAGATATATTTGCTGTTCCGGGGAATATTAATAGTCCTAAAAGCATCGGGACGAATCAGATTATTAAAGACGGGGCAAAACTGGTTACCAGCGCCAATGATGTGTTAATTGAATTAGAATCTCAATTGAAATATTTCTTAAAGGAAGATAAAACAAAGGCTAAAAAATTACCAGAAGACCTTTCCGAGCTTGAAAAGGCGTTGCTTAATAAATTATCAAACGAACCGATTCATATTGATAAATTAGCGAATGTGATTGGGAAATCGACAGCAGAAACGCTTTCTGCCCTGCTTCCCCTGGAATTTAAAGACCTTGTTAAACAATTGCCCGGTAAATTATTTGTGAGGGTGTGAGTAATAAAGCATTGGAAATTAAACAGAAAAAAACAACGACAGTCGGATGTGATGAAACTAATTTGAACAATCAGCATAGTATGGTATCTGTTGTTCAGTGTAGCAATTACGATCAAAAACAGGTAGATGAAGCGATGGAACAATTGCTTCATCATATCGGTGGTTTGCAGCAATTTGTTAAAAAAGGTAATCAAGTGCATATTAAACCCAATTTACTCACTGCCAAACCACCAGGCAAAGCTGCGACAACGCATCCGCTTATTGTAAAATCTATTGTAAAACGTGTAATGGATTTGGGCGGCGTTGTGACGCTTGGAGATAGCCCGGCTGGAATCTCTCGTCCTATCGAGGAATACTGGCAAAAAACTGGAATGGAACAGGTAGCAGCGGAGACCGGGGCAAGGTTGGTAAAATTTGAAAAGAAAGGAGTAATTGAACGACAGGTCAATGGAGTAAGTTATTTCATCGCAAAATCCGTTGCAAACGCAGATATTATAATTAACCTGTGTAAATTAAAAACTCATAATTTGACATTATTGACTGGCGCCATTAAGAATATGTTTGGCTCGATCCCGGGATTTAAAAAGAGCGAGTACCATAAGCAGGCGCCCCATGTGGAAGAATTTTCAAAGATAATAGTCGATATTTTTTCCATTGCAAGACCGCGATTAAATATCATGGATGCCGTGGAAATCATGGAAGGAAATGGACCTTCGGCGGGTAATGTGAAACATTTGGGGCTAATTTTGGCAAGCAAAGACGCGGTAGCCCTGGACACTCTTGCTTCAAAAATTATGGGTTTTGAAGATGGGGAGATTTTAACCACAGAATATGCTTATGAACAGGGACTTGGGGAAAAAAATATTGAGAATATCAAGATACTTGGATCGTCATTAGAATCATTCTATGATTTGCAGTTTGTGCTACCTTCGAATCGATATTTAAGATATGTTCCAGTTTCAATTGTGAAAGTATTGGGCAAGTTGATCTGGGTACGTCCCATGCCGGATGAAAAGCGATGTGAAAAATGTGGTATATGTATTACAAATTGTCCGACTCAAGCGATGTCTCCACGAAACGGTTTTCCGGTAATTGATTATAATAAATGTATCAGTTGCTTTTGTTGCGATGAAGTTTGTCCACACGATGCCATTGATCAGAAGATGAGCTGGCTGGCAAAAAAGTTTCGCTAAAATATTCAATTCCGGCAAAAAATTTATTGACTAAGAAAGTAAAAATTTGTATATTTGGAACCTCTGGAGGACTAGACCTAATTGGTAAGGCAGCGGTCTTGAAAACCGCCGCGCGTATGCGCATGGGGGTTCGAGTCCCTCGTCCTCCGCTATGTTTTTTTAATTGTCAATGGTTAATTGATAATTGTCAATTGTTAAGTACTCAGGAGAGGTGCCGGAGTGGTCGAACGGGGCGGCCTGCTAAGCCGTTGTAGGTCATGTATCTACCGAGGGTTCGAATCCCTCCCTCTCCGCAAGAGTTTTTAATTGACAATTAAAAATTAAATTACAGAGATACCAGGGCTAAGAGAAGGAAAAAATTTTTTAAGCTATGACGCCTGAACAAACTAATAAAGTTCGCGTACGTTTCGCCCCAAGCCCAACTGGTTATCTCCATATTGGTGGTGCCCGAACAGCAATATTTAATTGGCTTTTTGCCAGGCATCATGACGGGAAATTTTTATTACGGATTGAAGATACCGATTTTGCCCGGTCTGATCAAAAAATGGTTCAAGCAATTTACGATGGCTTGAATTGGCTTGGACTGGATTGGGATGAGGAACCGATATTTCAATCAACCCGGTTAGAAAAATATCGTCAAATAACTAAGCAACTGCTCGAAAACGACCAGGCTTATTATTGCTATTGCAGCCAGGAGAAATTAGCTGAGCGAAGAAAAAAACTGGGTGAAAAAGACGAGCGTGCTTATCGTTATGATGGGCACTGCCGGAACCTTGCGGAAGGAGAAAGGAAGAAATTAGCGGCACAGGGCTTGCCTAAAGTTGTCCGATTCAAAGTTGAACCCGGCAAAACAGTTTACCACGACATAATTTATGGCTCTTTGACAATTGATAATAGTGAAATCGATGATTTTATCATCATGCGCACCGATGGAATTCCAACTTATAATTTTGCGGTTGTATGCGATGATCATGATATGCAAATCTCTCATGTGATTCGCGGCGATGATCATCTCTCTAACACGCCGAAGCAAGTGATGCTGTACCGGGCTTTTGATTGGCAGCAGCCCAATTTTGCTCATGTCCCGTTGATTCTGGGTTCAGATAAAAAACGACTCAGCAAACGTCATGGTGCAACATCAGTATCAGAATACGACGCAGTCGGTTACTTGCCCCAAGCAATGCTGAATTTTTTGTCATTACTGGGCTGGTCGCCAGGGGATAATCGAGAGATCATGACGAAACCGCAATTGATCGACAGCTTTAGTTTAAAAGGGATCGTAAAAAAAAGTGCTGTGTTTGATGAGACTAAACTAATCTGGATGAATGGACAGTATATTAGCCAGATGAGTGATGATGAAATCTTAAACAAGATTTTGCCGATCTTAAAACAGAGAAAGCTTGTCGAAGATGGCAAAGTTAATGATATTTATATTCGACGAGTTATTTCATTATTAAAACCAAAAATTAAGAAGATTTCTGATTTTGCGAATTTGGGTTTTTATTTTTTCAAAGATCCTGATCAATATGATCCCGGGGCGATAAAGAAATACTGGCAAGACAAAGCGGTTGTTGATCGATTAACAGAAACTAACAAGCGATTATCAGACCCGGACAGTTTTGATGCTGCGACCATTGAAAATATTGTTAGAAATTTAGCTGAGAAATTGGGAATTGTAGCGGCAAAGCTGATTCATCCAATTCGATTAGCCCTAACAGGTTTTAGCGTGGGACCTGGTTTATTCGAGTTGATGGAAGTTCTCGGCAAAGAAGTCGTTTTAAAAAGAATCAAAAAAGCTATAAATTGGCTAAACAAAGCAGCCTGATAGGGTGTAAAGCAATACAGAAATCTAAAATCGTAAATTAAAAATCTAAAATCAAAATTGGGGAGTCGTTCAATGGCAGGACACATGGCTCTGGACCATGGAATTGGGGTTCGAATCCCTGCTCCCCAGCTGATTTGGTGAGTTGTTAGTGGTGATTGGTGATTGATTTAGTAATATTATATTTGATAGTATATTTGAATTCTATTCACGACTCACCATTCACAATTAACCACTCACCCAAAAGCGCCCGTAGCTCAAATGGATAGAGCATCTGACTTCGGATCAGAGGGTTGGGGGTTCGAGTCCCTCCGGGCGCGCTATCTTGATTTTAGATTTATGAATTACGATTTTAGAATTTTTGTCTGAATTGAAAATTAATAAACATGGCGCGTTCGTCTAGGGGTTAGGATATCGGCCTTTCACGCCGGCGACACGGGTTCAAATCCCGTACGCGCTACCAGTTCATGGGAGATTATAATAGCAATTGATAAATCACCCAAAAAAGCAAAACATGGCGCGTTCGTCTAGTGGCCTAGGACGCCGGCCTCTCACGCCGGTAGCACGGGTTCGACTCCCGTACGCGCTACTAGTTGGT